>CAMNCR010000202.1 GCA_946534455.1 uncultured Clostridia bacterium
CGCACCGTGATTTCCATCCAGCACCGACCTTCTTCCTTCTTCGTTGTTCCGCCGCCTTCACCGTCTGTCCGCGTCCCCCGCCGGAGCCGCCATCTCATCGATGATCTTCACCGCCTCCGCCCAGGTGTCCACCCGGCGCATGCCGTGGCGCTCCGCGTCGTAGCTTCGGTTGTGCGGCGCGGTGAACAGAATCTTCCGATAGGCCCCGCCCTCCAGGTTGTGAATGCCGTCGTCGATCAGCACATCCCCCCGGATCATCTGCTTCCGGCTGGTGATGATCACCTGGCTCCAGGACAGGAACGGAAAATACCGGAACAGCAGCCCCTTCATCTTTTCTTCCACATGCTCGATTTCCGTGGCCGTGACGATGAACACCTCGTGCCCCTCGTCCATGAAATGCCGCAGGGCCTCCGCCGCGCCGGGCATCGGCTCCACGCTCTCCCAGAAGCCCGGCTCGTAGGTCACGCCGTAGATCTCCTCCCGGGTCAGCCCGCTGTAGGGCGCCGCGACATTCCATCCGGTGATCTCATCCAGCGTCACGCTGCGGCTGAACTTTTCGTTGGCTCGCTTCACCCAGGCCGTCAGCAGCTGTTCGATGGTATCGTCCATGTCTACAAGAATCGTCATGCTGCCCTTCCTTCCCGCGTCCTGTCCCTTCTCTGTCCCGTGCTCCTATCATACATCGTTTTTCATCCTTCTGGCAATCATTTCTCATCCCCGCCGGGGCGGCCGCAGACAGTCAAAATGCCGGAGCAGCTCCAGGTCTGCTCCGGCATGGATCGTGTTTCTGGGTTTCGCCCGCGCCCTTACGCCTGATTCGCCCGCCACGCCTTGAAGGCTTCCAGCTCCGGATCGGACAGCTTCAGCGCCAGCCCCAGCACCGCCAGGTCGTCCGCAATGCCGACGATCGGAATCCGGTCGTTGATCAGGTCGTTCTTCCGCAGCAGATACAGGATCGCGCCCACCAGGCACGCGATCACCTTCGGGCTCACCACGGTGTATTCCTTTTTAATCCAGGCCTTCACCATCGCAATCATGGTCGGCAGATTGGACAGCGTTTCCCCGATCGCGGGAACCTCCTGCAGCTTGTTCTCCAGCTGCAGCAGGATTTCGTCCACCTTCGACGGATTGCTGATCACTTCCTGCGCTTCTCCCGTCGCCTTATCCAGCCATTCCTTTGCCTGTTCCAGATCCATCGATCTCCACGCTCCTTTTTCGTCTGGTTCATGATCGCGCCCCCGCCGGGGCGTTTTTGTTCGTCTGCTCTATCCTACCACAGGAAAAAGACCCGTGGCAAGCGGCCCGGGCCGCCTTTCTGTTTCCCTTCTGTATTCCCGGTGCTCTCCGTCCGCCTCCCGCTGACGCGTCAGGCCGCTTCCTCCGCGTCCTCCTCCGTATAGCGGTAGATGTACTCCCCGGCCAGCTCTTCGAGCCGGCCGCTCTCTTTTTCTGCCTCCAGAAAATCGTTGACATAAGCCAGCAGCTCCTCGGACCCCGGGGGCATCAGGATGCCGAGCTCTCCGTGGGTGAACGGCTCATAGATCAGCGGCGCCGCCAGCCTGGAATCCTGCCCCACGTAGTATCCGGCCTCCATGATCTCCGTGATCATCACGTCCGCCTCTCCCGCGGCCACCAGCCCCGGAATTTCCTGGTTCACCGGATGAATGATCAGCGTCGCGTCCGGCAGGTTCTCCCGGGCGAATTTTTCGTTCAGTCCCCCGGGATTCTCCATCACCCGGACCTCCGGCCGGTTGATCGCCTCCAGGCTGGTGTACCTCGCCGCGTCCTCCGCCCTGCACAGGACGGTTTTCCCGTTGCCCAGGTATCCCTCGGACATCAGCGCCTGTTCCTTCCGCGCCTCCGTGATCGTGATCCCGCACACGGCCAGATCGAATTTTCCCGCCAGCGTGTCCTCCATCAGCGTCGGCCACGAGGTTTCGATATACTGCACCTTCACCCCCAGCGCGGCCGCCAGATCCTCCGCCAGCTCCGCGTCGAAGCCGACGTAGTTCCCCGTCTCCGGATCCAGATAGGACATGGGCATGTAGTCTCCCGCGGTTCCGACCCGCAGCACCCCGCGCGCCAGAATGCTCTCCAGAATCGCCCCGCTTCCGTTGCCCTCCGTCTCCGCGCATCCCATCGCCGGCAGCACGGCCAGCAGGCCCAGCACGCAGACGGCCAGCCAGATGGATAAGCCTGTTTTCCTGTTCTTCATCGCTGCATTCTCCTTCCGTTGATTCCTCCCCGGGCGGCCCCGCGTCCGTTCCGCCCCGGCATCGGGGAAAGCGCCCGTCTCAGGGGCGGTCAAAAAGCACCGGCGCGTAATGATACACGTGCTGATAAACCTTCTCGTAGGTATGCGGTGCGCCCTCCATGACCGTATAGTGAAGGTTCCCCTCCTCCAGGCTTTCGCTGAACTGGAACAGATCCGTCTCCTGCTTCATTCTCTCGATCTGGGGCGTCAGGTTCGGACAGGCAATGTCCTCGGAGCCCGTCCCCGCGAAAATGCGGAAATCCCCGCTGCCATAGCCCTGCTCCGCCGCGCGGTCATGCAGATACCGCACGGTTTTTTCCGTTTCCTTTCCGCCGCCCAGGCCGCCGAACTGCCAGCAGTCCCCCGACAGCGGCAGAAACACGGAAAACAGGTCCAGGTTTTCCAGAAACGCGAACCAGGTCGTCACGCCGCCCATGGAAAAGCCCCCGATGCCCCGGCCCTCCCGGGCTGCGCGCGTCGCGTAGCATCCGTCCACCGCCGGAATCAGGTCCCTGCGCAGCTCCTCCTGAAACCGCAGCACGTGCCCCCGCTCCGCCTCCTCGTCCACGCGGCCGTTCCGCACGGGATCATGCCTGTAAAACCCGGGAAAGACGGTGATGAACGGCCGGCACCGCTCCGTCGCGAAGCTCACGTCCAGCGCGTTTTTGATCATGGAGCAGTCCAGCCAGGCGTCCGGATTGCCGCCCCCGCCGTGAATCAGATACAGCACGGAATAGTCCTTCCCGTCCTCGTACCCGAAGGGCAGATATACGTTGGCGTATTTGGCGATGGCCTTTCCGTCCCCGTCCCGTGTGGTGTATTCCAGCCTCTCCACCGTTCCTCTCCGGTTCACGTCATGATACTGATGCAGCTCCATTCCCATCCTCGTCTCCTTCCTGATTTGCGAATTGTCATTCTGCCGCCTATGGTATCACGGGAAGCCAGGTTTTACAAGGCTTCGAAACCGGATTTCCGGTTGCCGCTTTCTCCGTCTGATGCTATAATACGCTTTAGCGGAGGGATACACATGAATCGTCAACTGAAAAGAATCGCTCTGGTGACGTGTGCCTCAAATTTTGAGCGTTACGGCAATATCGTCCGTTTCATGCGCAGGAAGCTGCAGCAGCTGGGCGGCTGCGTCCTGTATGTGATTTCCAGTTACAGCGTGTTTGTGGACGGCAGCGGCATGGAATTCGGGAAGGGAGATTCCGCCATCTATCAGCTGCTGGATACCCTGGAGCTGGACGGCTGCATTCTCGAGGTCAACCTCAGCAGCAACGTGCTCACGGGGCAGATCGTGGAGAAGCTCCGCCGGCGGGGCATTCCGGCCCTGACCATCAACCTGGAGGCGGAGGGCGTCCCCTATCTGCATCTGGAAACCCGGCCCGCCTGCACCGATCTGCTGGAGCATCTGATCGTCCGGCACGGCTGCCGGCGGATCAATCTCGCCCTCAGCCGCGGCAACAGCGTCATGTCCCAGGAGGCCGAGGAGGCTTACCGTCAGGTGCTGTCCCGCCACGGAATCCCCCTGGACGAAAAGCGGATCCTTTCCACCTTCATCTCCGTGCAGGACGGGCGAAAGCTCTATGACCGCTTTGATGCCCGGGGCGTCATGGCGGATGCCGATGCCGTGGTCTGCATTCATGATGTCAGCGCCATCGGCCTGTGCCTGGAGCTGGAGGACCGGGGCCGGCGCGTTCCGGAGGATCTGCGCATCTGCTCCCTGAACTGGAGCGGAAACAGCATCGTCTTCCGTCCGCAGATCACCGGCCTGGACCGCATGGATCAGGAGGCCGCCGAAACCGCCTGCGCCCTGATGATCGATATGATCGACGGCAAGACCATTCCCCGGGAAAACACCTACCGCGGCACCGTGCGCTACGTGGAAAGCTGCGGCTGTGAAAGGCTCCTTCCGGACGCCGCGGACATCTACCATCGCGTCGTCATCAACAAGGTGGAGGCCGGCAAGCAGATCGGTCAGATGATGCGCTTTAATGACGCGCTGGAGGAGGTGGAATCCCTGGATCAGCTGGCCGCCAATCTGCATGAAATGATGCAGGGCGTCGGCTGCAGCTCCTATTTCTGCTGTCTCAATGAGGGGGATCTGGCTTACATTGAAAACGGGCAGGAAACCGATCCCGCCCGCAGCACCGCCCTCCTGGATCAGCGGATGCTCCTGCTGGCGGGCTGCTCGGACAGAACCGGCCTCCTGTCGCGGACGCCGGTTGCCCTGAAGGATCTGACGCCCGCCGTTCCGCGGGAGGGGGATATGTTCGTGATCCTCCCCATCTGCCACCGCAGCCGGATCTTCGGCTACTGTGTCTATCTGAATGATGAGCTCCCCATCGATGTCTATAACTTCAGAATCTGCCAGGAAAGCATCGGCACCAGCATTGAAAACCTCCACCGCCAGATGGTGCTGCGGATCAGCAACATGGAGCTGGACCGGCTGCACATGCAGGATCAGCTGACCGGGCTCCATAACCGGTTTGCCTTCCGGCGCTTTGCGGATCAGTATGTTTCCGGGCCCTATACCCTCGCCATGCTGGATCTGGACGGCCTCAAGGTCATCAATGACCGCTACGGCCATCTCAGCGGCAACCATGCCATCACCCTCGCCGCCCAGGCGATCCGGAGCAGCATCCGCGAGGAGGATCTGACCATTCGCTACGGCGGGGATGAGTTTGTCATTCTGTCCCGCTGCGTGGACCGGGCGCAGTGGGAGCGCCTCTCCGCGGACGTCAACCGGTTTGCCGCCCGGAGCGTCGCCTCTCAGAAGCTGCCCTTTCCGGTCACCGTCAGCGCGGGCTATGTGATCTCGGATGAAAGCCATCCCCTCTCCATTCAGGAGGCCATTGAGCAGGCGGACCGGACCATGTACCGGCAGAAAAAAGAGCGCCGGGAGAAGTGACCTTCCCCCGGCTCCCTCCGCCTCCGGCCGCCGTCATGCGCTTCTGCCGGTTTCACTGGCAATAAAGGAATAATACTGCTCCAGCTTCGTCTGGCAGTTCAGGAACACCAGCAGCATGCCCGGATCAAACTGGGTCCCCATGCCCCCGATCATGATCCCGGCCGCCTGTTCAAAGCTCATGGGCTCCTTGTACACGCGCCGGCTCACCAGCGCGTCATACAC
>CAMNCR010000203.1 GCA_946534455.1 uncultured Clostridia bacterium
GCTTTGGCCAGCTCGGTCTTGCCGACGCCCGTGGGGCCCAGGAACAGGAAGGAGCCCAGGGGACGGTTCGGATCCTGAATGCCGGCGCGGCTGCGCAGGATGGCCTCCGAAACCTTGCGAACGGCCTCATCCTGGCCGATGACGCGCTGATGGAGCGTGTCCTCCAGACGCAGCAGCTTTTCCCGTTCGCCCTCCATGAGGCGGGCAACCGGAATGCCGGTCCAGCGGCCGATGATCCGGGCAATTTCCTCCTCCGTGACCCGATCCCGCAGGAGGCTGTCCTCCCCCTTGCTCTTTTCCGCGATGGCTTCCTCTTCGGCCAGCTGCTGCTTCAGCTTGGGCAGCTGGCCGTATTTCAGCTCCGCCGCCCGGTTCAGATCATAATTCCGCTCCGCCTGCTCAATCTGCGCGTTGACCCGCTCGATTTCCTCGCGCAGGCTGGTGACCTTGCCGATGGCTTCCTTTTCCGCCTCCCAGCGGGCCTTCATGGAGTTGAACGTATCGCGCTGCTCCGCCAGCTCCTTCTGCACCTCGGCCAGATGGGCCTGGGACAGGGCATCCTCGTCCTTCCGGAGGGCGGCCTCCTCAATTTCCAGCTGCATGATGTGCCGGCGGATATCGTCCAGCTCCGAGGGCAGGGAATCGATTTCCGTGCGGATCATGGCGCAGGCCTCGTCCACCAGATCGATGGCCTTGTCCGGCAGAAAACGGTCTGTGATGTAGCGGTTGGACAGGGTGGCGGCCGCAATCAGCGCGGAATCCTGAATTTTGACGCCGTGGAACACCTCATAGCGCTCCTTCAGGCCCCGCAGGATCGCGATGGTATCCTCCACCGTCGGCTCGGAGACCATCACAGGCTGGAACCGGCGCTCCAGGGCCGCGTCCTTCTCGATATACTGCCGATATTCATTGAGCGTCGTGGCGCCGATGCAGTGCAGCTCGCCCCGGGCCAGCATGGGCTTGAGCAGGTTGCCCGCATCCATGGCTCCGTCCGCCTTGCCCGCGCCGACGATGGTATGCAGCTCATCGATGAAAAGAATGATGCGCCCATCGCTCTTTTTGATTTCAGCCAGCACCGCCTTCAGCCGTTCCTCAAATTCCCCGCGGAATTTGGCGCCGGCAATCAGGCTGCCCATATCCAGGGAGAAGATGGTCCGATCCTTCAGGCTGTCCGGCACATCCCCCCGGACAATCCGCTGCGCCAGCCCCTCGGCGATGGCGGTTTTGCCGACGCCGGGCTCACCGATGAGCACAGGATTGTTTTTCGTCTTCCGGGACAGGATGCGGATGACGTTCCGGATCTCGCTGTCCCGGCCGATGACCGGATCCAGCTTCTGCTTCCGGGCCAGCTCCACCAGGTCCTGCCCGTATTTCTTCAGGGCGTCATAGGTTTCCTCGGGGCTGTCCGAGGTGACGCGCGTGGCGCCCCGAACCTCGCTCAGGGCCCGGAGAAAGGCCGCCGGATCATAGCCCAGGGACTTGAGCAGCTTCTGGAAGGAAGGAGAAGGCCGGCTGCAGAGACCGATCCAGACGTGCTCCACGGAAAGATATTCATCCTTCATCTGCTGAGCGGTTTTTTCAGCCTCGAGCAGCGCCTTTTCCACATCCGGGGAAATATACACCTTGCCGGGCTCGCGGCCGGAGCCGGAAACCCGCGGAGTCCGCTCCAGCTGGGTTTTCAGCCCGGTCCGAAGGGCATCCACGTTCAGCCCGCAGCGGGTCAGCAGCTGGGGAATCAGATCGCTGTCGTTTTCCGTCAGGGCGGTCAGCAGGTGCTCCTGCTCCACCTGCATATGCTGATATTCGATGGCCAGGGACTGTGCGCGCTGCAGGGCGGCAATGGTCTTCTGGGTAAACTGATTCATGTTCATAAGATCCACCTCCCACAGGGATCGTGCCGGGAAGAAAGTTCCTCCGGCAGCCGTTCGATGATTGGAGCGAAAGCCAATTTTGACTTTCTTTGACTTTCATCCTTATTCTACACCCGTTTTTCCAAATGTCAACGGTTTTTTGAAAAAAAGAAGGCCCTATGCTATAATCATCTGAGCCCGTCCCATGTGCGGGCATGAATGGAGGAAAACATGTTCAGACGCGGCAGCCGGAAACGGCGGGAAGAAGAGCCATACGCGGAGGCATACGGGACGGAGTCCTATGATCCGGCCTGGAGCGACGCGAGTTCATATCAGAATCCGGATGCGGAAAGCTATGAGGAATATCCGGAGGAGGATCCGGGCGAAGAGACCTTTGAGGAGGAGAACTGGACGGATCCGGACGACGGAGGCGAGTGGGACGAGGAAGACGGGGAGGAGCTGCCGCGGGAGGAACGCAGGAGCATTTTCCGCCCCGAGATGCGGAAGCCGAACTTCGTGCTCAGCGTCCTGGTGCAGACGATTCGCGTGCTGGCGGTGCTGGTGCTGGTGGCGGGCTTCGCCGGCCTTGGCGCGCTGATCGGCATCGCGAAGGGCTATGTGGACACCGCGCCGGAGCTGGACCTGGCGGCGCTGGACAGCCAGGCGCAGACCTCCTTTATCTATGACTGCAACAATCAGCTGATCACGGAATACAAGGGAACGGAGAACCGCGTGATGGTTTCCCTGGGCGCGGTGCCCCAGATGCTGAGAAACGCTTTTGTGGCGGTGGAGGACGCCCGGTTCTATTCTCATTCGGGCGTGGATCTGAAGCGGATTGTCGGCGCCTTTGTCAGCAATCTTTCCTCCTCCGGCACGCAGGGAGGATCCACGATCACGCAGCAGCTGATCAAGAACACCCTGCTCTCCTCCGAGCAGAGCTATAAGCGCAAAATACAGGAAGCTTATCTGGCCATGCAGCTGGAAATGAAATACAGCAAGGACCAGATTCTGGAAAGCTATCTGAACACGATCTATCTGGGAGAGAACTATTACGGGGTGCAGGTGGCGGCGGAGGGCTATTTCGGCAAGAGCCTGGGAGAGCTGACGCTGCGGGAATGCGCCATGCTGGCGGGGACGACCAACAATCCCTACTACTATAATCCCCGCAGAAACTACTATACCCGCAGGGACTCGGAGCGGGATTACCGGGCTGTGACCAATCAGCGAACGGACTATGTGCTCCGCTGCATGTATGAAAACCAGTACATCACGCATGAGCAGTATCAGGCCGCGCTGGCTCCGGAAACGGCCCATGTGCTGGAAACCTCGCCTTCCGGCACGGAGAGCATGTATCCCTATGCGCATTATGTGGAGTACGCGGTCCGGGAGGTCGTGAGCATTCTGCTGGAGCTCAACGGCCTGGAGGACACATCGGCCAACCGCGCGGCGATGGAAAACCGGTTCCGCACGGGCGGCTATCATGTGCGGCTTGCGCTGAATCCGGAGGTGCAGCGCACCGTGGAGCAGACGATTCAGACCTGGGATCAGTATCCCGCGCTGCGGGATCCCTCGGACAAGGTGTTCCGCAGCCGGAACTCGGATGGGACCTATACGGAGATCATTCAGCCCCAGGCCGCCTGTGCCGTGCTGGATTACCGGACCGGGGAGCTGAAGGCCATCGTCGGAAGCCGGACGGAGGTGACCGCCCGGAAGACCCTGAACCGGGCAACGGATATGAAGATGCCGGTCGGCTCCTCCATCAAGCCCATCGCGGTATACGCGCCGGCGCTGGAGCTGGGCGCCAGCCCGGCGTCGGTGGTGTACAACATGCCGCTGCCGATCGCGGGCTGGAAGGATGCGAAGGGAAACGACAGCTGGCCCACCAACTACGGCGGAAAGAACTACCTGGGCCCGGAAACGCTGCGCACGGCCATGTCCAAGTCGCATAACACCGCGGCGGCCTCCACGCTGCTGACGATGGTGGGCACGGAGCGGAGCGTGGACTTCCTGCACCGGATGGGAATCGACGACGGACATATCGACCAGACGCCCTTCGGGCTGTCTCTGGGCTCCTCCGGCATCACGCCCCTGCAGATGACCGTGGCCTTCGGCGTGCTGGCCAACAGCGGCGTCTATCAGGAGCCGATCTCGGTGCTGGGCATTTCGGATTCCAACGGCGACGTCGTGTGGGACGGCCATCAGCATCAGGACCGGCGGCGCGTCTTTTCGGACAGCACGGCCTACATGATCGTGGACATGCTCAAGACCGCGGTGGCGAACGGCACAGGCACGAGCGCGAAAATCAAGGGACAGACCGTGGGCGGAAAAACGGGGACGAACTCGGACCAGAAGGGCGTCTATTTTGCCGGCGTGACCGGCTATTACAGCTCCGCGGTGTGGGTGGGGCATGACAACTATAAGGCGCTGTCCTCCAAATCCACCGGATCCCGGGCGGCGGCACCCCTCTGGCAGGCCTACATGAGCAAAATCCATGCGGGGCTGGCCAACCGGGATATTCTGGGCGGCAGCGCGGAGGATTACGGCCTGGTGAAGGTGACCACCTGCGTGGTCAGCGGACAGCTGGCCACGGATGCCTGCCGGAATGACGGGATGGACTATGGGGTGGTGACCGATTACTGGGCGCAGGGCACACAGCCGACGGTGTACTGCCAGATGCATACCGTGCAGGACATTTGCGCGGATTCCGGCATGCGGGCCTCGCCCTACTGCCCGCATACCGTCCAGCGCTGTGTGGTGACGCTGCCCGCGGGCCATCCGCTGTACCGGTTCCTGGGCACGAAATATCAGGATGTGATTGAACAGTATCTGGGCACCTCGGCCGCCACCGCGGGAGAGACCTGCTCCTGGCACAGCGAGAGCAATCCGACGGGCCAGGGCATGGGAATCTCCGCCACGACCGCCATGCTGATTTCAGACGCGCAGAGCCTGATCCTCCAGGCGCGGAATCAGGCAGACGCCCTGCCGCCGGGAGACCCCCGGGCAGCGGCCATGTACGAAGCCATCGCCCAGCTGGAAAGCAGGATCAGCGAGCCGTCTCCCAGCCAGTCGGAGATTGCCTCGGCCATGTCTGCCCTGACCCAGGCCATGGCGGGAATCTATTAAGGAAGGGAAACACGGACAGATGAACATCATTGACTGGATTATTCTGGGCATTCTGGGCATCAGCGTGCTCATCGGCCTGTACCGGGGCTTCATCGCCTCGGTGGCCTCCATGGGCGGAAGCCTGCTCTCGCTGGCGGCCAGCTTCTGGCTGAGCCCGAAGCTGGTAGAGGTAATCCGCAAAAGCCCGGACCTGATCAGAACCCTGATGTCCTATGCGGACGCGACCTCCCGCCTGGGGGATCTGAATCTCTCTCAGACGGCGGTTTCCACCCTCTCCGGCAGCGGCATCGCGGAGGTGCTGAACCGGGTTTCCCTGCCGGCGCCCCTGGCCACCCTGCTGCGGAACAATCTGGAAAACCAGGCCTTTGCCTCCGCGGGGCTGACGAAGGTGGGGGATTACGTTTCCCAGACCATCGCCGGAGCGATTCTGAACGTGCTGTGCTATGTGGTATGCTTCATCGGGCTGATGATCGTCTTTCACTTTGTGCTGAATTTTCTGAAGGTGCTGTTTAAATTTCCGGTGCTCCGGCAGATGAATTCCCTGGTGGGCGGCGTGTTCGGGCTGCTGCGGGGTGCGCTGGTCTGCTTTGTGGCCTTTGCGCTGCTGCCGCTGGTGCAGACCATGGTGCCTGTGGAGGGAATTCCGGAGCTGGTGGACGGCAGCATGCTGGCGCCCATCTTCAACAGCGGACAGCTGATCCTGGCCATGATGCAGGGGCATCTCTGAGGTCAAAAAAAAGAAAGCGGGGAGCGTCGTGCTCCCCGCTTTCGCTGCGTTTGGGGCTGTCATCCCTCTGTCCAGAAGGCGCTGAGGGCCTGAATGAGATAATCCAGATCCCGGGTGCCGGCCGTCTCATAGGCGGAGTGCATGGCCAGCTGCGCCAGGCCGATATCCACCGTTTCCATGGAGATATGGGTGTTGGCGATGTTGCCCAGGGTGGAACCGCCCGCAATATCGGACCGGTTGGCAAAATGCTGCACGGGCACGCCGGCACGCTGGCACAGCAGCTCGAAGCGGGCGGAGGAAAGGCCGTCCGTGGTGTATTTCTGCGCGGCGTTATGCTTGATGACGACGCCCTGATTCATGAACACCCGGTTCTGCGAATCGTATTTATCGGGATGATTGGGGTGCACCGCGTGGGCATTATCGGCGGAGACCATGCGGCTGCCCGCCATGGCGGCGCGGATTTCCCCGTCGGAGGCCCCCAGACCGGTGCCCAGGCGCGTCAGCGTATCATAGAGGAAATTGGAATCCGCTCCCTGACGGCTGGCGGAGCCTACCTCCTCATTGTCAAAAATGGCGCAGACGCTGACGGTGTCCCTCGGGACGGTGCGGGGGAGAGCCTCCACGGCGGCGAAGGCGCATTCCAGGTCATCGATGCGCTGGCAGGAGAAGAAGGCGTCCCCGGCGCCCCAGACGCTGGCTGGCTGCCGGTTGTACAGAAACAGGTCATGGGACAGGATATCCCGGCAGGAGACGCCGGCGCGATCCGCGATTTCCTCCAGCAGGCGGGAGCCTTCCTGGGGCTGGCCGTCGAAGCCGAACAGGGGAAGCAGATCCACCTGCGGCTGATAGGCGTAGCCGCTGTTGATTTCGCGGTTGAAATGAATCGGCAGATTGGGAATGAGCACCGCGTCCCGATCCAGATTCACCAGGCGGACGGTCAGATCATCCCCGCTGCGGAGAATGAGCCGGCCGGCCACGGACAGCGGCCGGTCCAGCCAGGTGGACATGATCATGCCGCCGTATTTTTCCACGTTGAGGCGAAGATAGCCCTCCCGGGTGTGATCCTCAAAATGCTGCTTCAGCTTGAAGGCCGGAGAATCGCCGTGGGCCGCCACGATCCGGAAGGCGCCGAAGCCGGTATCCGGCGTCGCGAAGGCGATCAGGGCGGCATCGTTCCGGAGCACGAAGTATTTTTCCCCGGCATCGATCAGCCACGGGTCGGTTTCCCGCAGCTCATGAAACCCTTCGGCACGCAGCCGGTCCGCCAGACCGGCCACCGCGTGATAGACGGTGGGAGACTGCCCGGCAAAGGTCAGAAAATCCCGCAGATGATCCATGGAAACCCGCCTCCTGTGTTTTCAGTCATGAACCCATTATAGCCGGGAAGCAGCCGCCTGTCCATCCCGGGGACGCGGGTTGAATCCGGCGGCGGAAATGATTATAATACAGCCCGGAAGAACGGAAGAGAAAAGAGGAGAGACATCATGACGGTTCTGGATCAGCTCAACGGCGGGCAGATCTATCTGGTCTGCGGGATCATCGTGGCCTTCATCGCGGCGGTGTGCGTCGTGTTTCTGGTGCGCGCCTGGCGGGCGGGAAAGGCCCTGGGGATGGATCCGGTGAAAATGAAACGGACGGTGACCGCCAGCGCGACCTTTTCTCTGCTGCCCAGCGTGGGCATTCTGCTGGGCGTGCTGGCGCTGAGCGGAAGCCTGGGCATTCCGTGGCCCTGGCTGCGGCTGAGCGTGATCGGCGCGCTGCACTATGAAACCCAGGTGGCGGACGCGGCGGCGGAGCAGCTGGGCATCCGGCTGGGCACGGATCAGATGACCACCCAGGCCTTCGCGACCATCGCGCTGCTGATGAGCGTGTGCATCATGTGGGGCATGGTTCTGACCACGATCTTCAACCGCCGGTATCTGCGGCGCCTGGACGGACAGAGCCCGGCTTCGCGGCCCGCCGGGGGTGGCTTCGGGGATCGGGCGATGGTGGCGATGTTCATCGGCATGGTCAGCGCGTATCTGGGCAGCTATCTGGGCGGGTTTGCTTCGGGTGAGGGCCTGTTTTCCTTCCGGGGGGACTGGGTCCCGCTGCTGGTCGCGGCGGTGGCCGCCCTGGCCATGGCGGTCTTCACCTGGCTGGCGGAGAAAAAGCATCTGGACTGGCTGGAGAACTTCTCCATCGCCGGCAGCATGCTGCTGGGCATGCTGGCCGCGGTGCTGACGGGGCTGTGAGGGAGGCGAAGGGAAAATGAAGAAGAACATGGATCGGCAACAGGCCTATGAGGCCTATCTGAAGGAAACCCATCGGCTGGGCCGCGCGGTGTCCCTGCTGACGCTGGCGATGCTGCTTGGCGCGCCCTTCGTCATCGGAAGCCTGCTGGGAGCCATGCCGGATCTGGGCGCCGCGGCGCGGGGCTTCCTGTCCGTGGGCCTGGTATGGACGGTCTCCAGCGTGGTGGAATATCTGGTCTATACGCCCATGCTGGGAGCCGGAGGCAGCTATCTGGCCTTTATCACCGGCAACCTGATCAACATGAAGATTCCCTGCGCCATGAACGCCCGGGAGATGGTGAACGCCAAAACCGGCACGGCGGAAAACGAAGTGATTTCCACCCTGTCCATTGCCACTTCCTCCCTGGTGACGATTCTGGTGCTGGCGGTGGGCGTGGCGCTGATCACCCCGCTGCGGCCGGTGCTGCAGAGCCCTGTGCTGCAGCCGGCCTTTGCCAACGTGGTGCCGGCGCTCTTCGGGGCCATGGCCTACCAGTACTACCGGAAGGATCCGGCCCTGGCGGCCGTGCCGCTGGCGGCCATGGCGCTGCTGTTCATGTTTGTGCCCTCGCTGACGGGGTCCACCAGCTTCATGATCATCCCCAGCGGCGCGCTGGCGATCGGCCTGAGCTACCTGAAATACCGCCGGGCCCGGAAGGAGGGGCAGGGACAATGAATCCGCTGCTGATGGCCGTGCTGGCGGTGCTCGGCGTGCTGGCGCTGCTGCTGATCCTGTCGCTGATCCGCACGCTGCTGATGCCCGTGCGGCATTCCACCTACGAGCCTCACCCGGATCCGGAGCGGGCCAGGGCCTACGCGGAAAAGCTGGCGCGCATGGTCCGCGCGGAAACGGTTTCCGTGCCCGGAGCGGATCAGCGGGAAAAGTTTCTCGCCTTTCACCGGCTGCTGGAGGAGCTGTTTCCCCGCGTGCATCAGACGCTGGAAAAGACGGAGATCGACGGAAACCTGCTGTTCACCTGGAAGGGAAAGGCATCCGACCGCCCGCTGGTGCTGATGAGCCATCAGGATGTGGTGCCGGCGGAGGGAAGCTGGAGCCATGCGCCCTTCTCCGGGGACATTGCGGAGGGCAAGGTCTGGGGCCGCGGCGCGTCGGACACGAAGTGCTCCGTCATGGCGTTTTTCCAGGCGGTGGAGGAGCTGCTGGAGCAGGGGTATGTGCCGGAGCAGGATGTGTATCTGTCCTCCTCCTGCACGGAGGAATGGGCCGGGGACGGCTGTCCGAAGCTGGTGGCGGAGCTGAAGCGCAGGGGAGTCAGACCCTGGCTGGTCTGCGACGAGGGCGGCGGTATTATCCGGGATCCCATCGGCGGCATTCATGGCAATTTCGCCATGATCGGCGTCTTTGAAAAGGGCAAGGCGGATGTCCGCTTCGTGTCCCGCTCCCAGGGCGGGCATGCCAGCGCGCCGAAGGCGCATTCTCCCATCGCGAATCTGGCCGCCTTTGTGCACGATGTGGAAACCCACCGGATTTTCCGGCGGCGGATGCCCCGGGAGGTGGCGGCGATGTTTGCCACCCTCGCGCCGTATGCCTCCTTTCCGCTCAGATGGGTGTTCTCCAATCTGTGGCTGTTCCGGCCCGTGCTGCTGCAGGTGCTGCCGATGATCAGCGCGCAGGCCGGCGCCATGATTCGCACGACCATCGCCTTTACCATGCAGAAGGGCTCGGATGCCTGCAATGTCATGCCGCAGGAGGCATCCGTGTGGGCCAATCTGCGCTTCATCCCGCATCAGGGGATGCGGGAAAGCCTGGAAATCCTGCGGAAGCGCGCAGAAAAGCACCATCTGACCATGGAGGTGCTCTCTGCGAGCGATTATACTGAGCCCACGGATATCGAAGGCGCTCCCTTCCGCACGGTGCAGCGGGTGGTGGCGGAAACCTTCCCGGGCTGCGCGGGCAGCCCCTATGTGATGACCGGCGCGACGGATGCCCGGTTTTATCAGGAGATCTGCGAGCATGTGGTCCGCTTCGCCCCGGTGATCTATGGTCCGGAGCAGATGCAGGGCATGCATGGCCTGAACGAAAACATTGAATACAGCTGCCTGCCGGGAGCGGTGGATTTCTATCAGAATCTGATCCGCGCGGTGGGCGAATAAAGGGCTGTCAGAGGAGATCGGTATAGAGGCCCAGCTCCTTCAGCTTATCCCGGAGGCTCTGGAGATCCGCCCAGGCCTCCGGTTTTTTGCTTTCATCCCGCAGCAGGGCGGAGGGGTGGTAGGTGGGCATCATCCAGACGCCCTTCCGCTGCACCCATTTTCCCCGGTCGCGGGTGATGCGGATATTCGGATCCAGGGTATACCGGGCAGCCGTGGCCCCCAGCAGCAGGATGACCCGGGGACGAACGAGCCAGGTCTGCATGCGCAGATGAATGCGGCAGGCCTCCGCCTCCTCCGGGGCAGGGACCCGGTTCATGGGCGGACGGCATTTGACGATATTGCAGATATACACACGTTCCCGGGGCAGGTGAATGGCAGAGAGCATCCGGGTCAGCAGCTGACCTGCGGCGCCCACGAAGGCGAGACCCTGCTCATCCTCGGTCTGACCGGGGCCCTCCCCGATGAGCATCAGGGGCGCGTGCGGATCCCCCTGGCCGGGGACCTTGTGCTGGATATGGGCATAGAGGGGGCAGCGCCGGCAGGCGGCAACCTGGCGCTCGAACAGTTCCCAGCTGATCTCTTCCATGGCGTTCGTTCCCTTCAGGGCTGCGGAATCCGCAGCTTTTTGTCTGTCTGAATAAAAGTATTATGCTCCTTTGAAACCGCGGGATCAAGAGAGCGGGCGGAAAGAGCGTGAAAAGCGCATTCGATGTTTCAATCACTAACAAAATATTAAAAAAGTGTTGCAATATGAAACAGGATGTGATAGAATCATCCTGTCGGAAGGAGGAGGAAGCCATGTCGGAGGATCGGAACGCGGGTGCCTCCTTTGCGGAGCGCATTCGCCGCTGCCGCTCGGCCAGGGGGCTGAGCCAGGCGGAGCTGGCGGCCCGGGTGGGCGTCAGCCGGAACGCGGTTGCCGGCTGGGAGACGGGGCATTCCCGCCCGGATCTGGCGGCGGTGCCGCTGCTCTGCGGCGCGCTGCGGATTTCCCTGGCTCGCTTCTTCGGGGTGGAAAAGCCCCGCGCGGAGCAGGAAAGGCGGCTGCTGGAGCTCTTCTCCTCCCTGGAGGAGGGAGACCGGGAAGTGATCACCTGGCAGATGGAGGCGCTTGCGCAGCGCCGTCAGGCCCAGCGCACGGCGGAACAGGCCTCCCGCGCCCCGCGGGAGCTGGTGACCCTCTTTCGCAGCGATCTGGCGGTGGCCGCCGGCTTCGGCACGGCGCTGGATGAGGCTCGCGGAGAAACGGTTCAGCTTCTGAAGGACTGGAAAACGGCCCGGGCGGATGAGGTGATCACCGTATCCGGGCGCAGCATGGAGCCGACCTTTTTCGAAGGGGACCAGGTGCTGGTGGAGCATACGGATCAGCTTCGTCCCGGGGAGATCGGGGTCTTCCTGGTGGACGACGAAGGATTTATCAAGGAATATCAGCCTGACGGCCTGCATTCCCATAACCCGGCATACGGCGTTATGACCTTCTCGGAGGGTCAGCGGATCCGCTGCCTGGGGCGCGTGCTGGGCAAGGTGGAGGAGGATGAGCGGCCCTGAGGGCTGCCGTGGGGCGGAGCGATCAGCGCCGCCGAAAGGAGAAGAGAAAGATGACACCGATGAATCTGCAGACCATTCAGAATATCAACTCCGCGGTGCTGTTTCGCAGCGGCCGCGCGGGCGCGCAGAGCGGAATCCGGCCCTGGCAGTATGTGCAGATGGAGTATGAGCGGGTCGGGCTGACGCCGCCGGCGTATCTGCCTCCCTTTGAAACCGTGGAGGACGCCCAGATCTGGATGTGCCTGGATTCGCGGTACAACCGCGCGCTGATGCGGGAGAGCATAAGACCCGCGGTATAAATTGCAGAGAGGGGAGCCGGGGCCGGCCCCGGCGAAGAAGCCATGAAGAAGACAGAACTGCTTCTGAAGCAGGCGGCGGAGCTGATGGATACGGAAACATGGTATGCCTCCGCGCTGAGCAACCTTTCCGCACTGATCATGGACAGCATGCCGCAGCTGAACTGGGCAGGCTTCTACCTGATGCGCGGCGGCAGGCTGGTGGTCGGGCCTTTTCAGGGGAAGCCGGCCTGCGTGCACATTGCTGTGGGCAAGGGCGTATGCGGAACCTGCGTGGCGCAGGACCGGGCGATCCGGGTGCCGGACGTGCATGCCTTTCCGGGGCATATCGCCTGCGACAGCGCGTCCCGGTCCGAGCTGGTGATTCCTCTGCACAGCGCGGGCGCCGTGGTGGCCGTGCTGGATCTGGACAGCCCGGTGGAGGATCG
>CAMNCR010000204.1 GCA_946534455.1 uncultured Clostridia bacterium
GTATTATGCGATCGGGGAGGACAGAAGCGCGGATGTGTTCCTGATCTGCCCGACGGTGGACATAAAGGATGAATACAACATGTCCATGACAGATGAGAAAACCCGGGCTTCCTTCCTGGGTGCGCTGAACATGGAGCGCGGGATCTATGAGGATGCTGCGCGCCTGTACGCGCCGTATTACCGCCAGGCGGCCATGAAGGCCTATGGTCTGGAGGCGGAGGAGCGGGAAAAGTATCTGGCGCTGGCCTATGGGGATGTTTCCGATGCCTTTGCCTGGTATCTGGCGCATGAAAATGAGGGACGGCCCATCATTCTTGCCGGCTTTTCCCAGGGGGCGGACATGTGCCTGCGCCTGATGGAGGAATATTTCGCGGATGAGGATCTCTACGCGCAGCTGGTTGCGGTCTACGCGATCGGCTGGCCCTGCACCGCGGACGTGACGGAGCGGTCTCCCTGGATTATCCCGGCCACCGGGGCGGAGGATATCGGGGTGGTCATCAGCTTCGACTGCGAAGCGCCGGAGGTCGCGGAAACCTTTATCAATCCGGCCTCGCAGCGGGCCTTTGCCATCAACCCGCTGAACTGGAAAACCGACGGAACGCCCGCGGAAAAAACGGAAAACCTCGGCGCCTGCTTCACGGACTACAGCGGGGAGATTCAGCGGGAGGTGGCGGAGCTGTGCGGCTGCTACATCGATGAGGCGCGCGGCGCCGTCAAGGTCACGGACATCGATGCGGCGGATTATCCGGCCATCGTGCCGGGCCTTCCGGATGGCGCATATCATGTATACGATTATCAGTTTTTCTTCCGCAATCTGCAGCAGAATGTGACGCTCCGCGTGGAGCGCTATGCCGATCAGGCGGAAGCCGCCCCGGATGCCGCCTGACCTCCGGGACTGCCGGGCTGTCCTCCGGTCCTTCTCCTCGCCGGGAGAGCATGAGCCGGAGGAGGGCCCGGCCTTCGCTTTTCAGCGGACAATTCTCTGATACAGATAATAATCCCAGCTTCTGCCTTCAAACAGCATGCTGGCCTGATCGACCAGCTGATAGTTTTCGCTGTCCTTCAGCTCGCGCATGCGGGTGACGACGAAGGCCGTCTTTCCCTCGCGGATGCAGGCCCGGTGCTCGTCGGTCATCTCGGGCAGGTCATTGTTCAGGGTGCAGAAGAAGCGCTGCTCCGGCAGGGATTCCGCGGCAAAGTAGAACCCGCCGTCCAGAAAGCCGTGATTCAGCAGGGAACGGTCCTCGCTCTGCCGGATGATTTCCGCGAAGCGGAACTGCGGCAGCTCCTCCTTCGGGACGTTCATGCGAGGCAGGAAACCAGAAACCGGACACAGAGGCTTCGCGGGGTATGCTGCTTCATCAAAACGATCACCGCCCTTCAGGCTGGATTGTATCGGGCGGGGCGGGGGCTGTCAATGCCTGGCTTCGCCGCCCGGGCAGGAATCGCGGACGGGGCATTTTCCGGGGCTCCGACCGCCGGAACGGTTCCCATGAGTCGAAAAAAAAAGAATCAGACGTTTCTGTCATCGCTTCCCTTGTGCTCTGGCGGATATTCCATTATAATCAGGAATTGAAAGAAAACACCTGCTACTGCAGAATCCTTTTTGACAAAACCGGGACAAGCACCATAGAAGAGGAGGACGGTTCCATGCGCAGATTGCTGATTTGTATCCTTTGCCTGTCCCTATTGTGTTCCGTTGCCCAGGCTGCTTCAGTGATGAAGCGGGGCAGCAGGGGAGAAGGAGTCCTGGAGCTGCAGGAATGGCTGATTGAGCTGGGATATCTGGACGGCGAAGCGGACGGCAAGTTCGGGAAAATGACGGAGGCCGCGGTCAAGGCGTATCAGAAATCGGTGAAGAAGAAACAGACGGGAAAGCTGACGGCCGCTGAGGCGGACGAGGTGATGTATCTCTGGATGGATATCACGGGTGCGATGGAAGGCGACGGTCTCGGTGAGGATGAGCTGAAGGAAATCTATCCGGACGGGTGCGCCTGGACGGAGGCGGAAACCGAGTACTGCTGGCGGCATTTTGAACTGGGACGCCTGTACGCGCTGCTCAGTCTGGATCTGCCGGAGAAGGCAGTGCTCCTTCTGACGGAGCGGCTGATACCGCAGTATGAGGAAGCGATTCAGGCCCTGTATGACGAATGGGCAGAAACAGATCCTGACGTTGCTGCGGAACAGCAGGAGAACTTCGAGACTTTTCTGGCGGAGCATGAGGAGCAGATGGTGAATGCTTACGGCGCGGGTTCGGCCACGGTGATGAAGGATCTGGCCACATGGCTGCACTCCACCTGCGTGGATCTGTGCTTCGATATTCACACGGCGGAGGGAAATTTATTTTGACTATGTGGCAGGCAGCCTGCTGGCCACCTGGTTCAATGGAACCATCTCCTATGACGGGGTGGAATTCTCGGTCGTCGGCGGGCAGCTGGTGATCTGATCACAGCAAAATCGAAGAGCGGCTCCTTTTCCGGTTCGTCGGAGGGGAGCCGCTCTTTTCATGCTGGTGGATCATTTGCCTGGGACGAAATGTGAAACGTGATCCCTGCTTCTGCAGACGAAGCTCTGAAGAATTGGACACTGTTCCGCCTTTTCGCGGCTGAGAGGTGGAAGTGGAACCGGTTTGCATTCTGAGGGAAAGTGCATTATAATCAGGAAAACGACAACCAGATGAACCAAATAAACAGACAGGCGCAGGGAAGAGGTGTTGCCCGTGGGCGGCAGGATGCGCGCAATGCTGCGGTACTACAAATCCCATATCTGGATTGAGATCATGGCTTCGGTGGTGCTGATTTCTGCGGTGCTGCTGATGGTGTTCTATTTCTACCTGCGCGATCAGTACTACGGCTATCTGATTTCCGAGACGGAGAAATCGGACGAGGTGGTGCTCTCCGCGGCGTCCAACAGCCTGAACAATCTGTTTTCCGGACAGCTGCATATCGGCGGGGAAATCGCCGTGAACGACGAGCTGTACAGCGCGGTGGACAGCGCGCGGGGAAACGGCTATCAGCTGACGAGCGCGGTGCAGCGGCGGCTGAAGAACGAGCTGAGCCGGATTACGCACTATTCGGAGGACATCGCCGCGCTGGCGGTGGTGACGCGGGACGGCCTGCTGTACGAATACGGACGGTACTGGAACGCGAACGGCCTGCCGGAGCTGTGGACGGGAGACAACCTGGCGGTGCTGGACGAGATGTATGAAGGGGTCATGCAGAATCTGAAGTCCCATCAGGCGGGCTATTACAAGGTCATGACGGAGCCGGCCTGGCGCAACGCCCTGCCCCAGATGAACATCTTCCACATCGGGTTTCCGCTGGTGGGCACCTATTCCTCGCTGTCCAAGGTGCACGCGGTCATCGTCGTGACCTACAAGATGGAAAACATCGCCAGAACCAGCGCCCTGATCAGCGACGAGACGCTGGATTATACCTACCGGTATCTGACGGACGACCGGGGGATCATCATCTTCCACGAGGAACCGGCCTGCATCGGCACCCCGGAGGCAGAGTATCTGGCCCGGACGAAGGCCGAGGCGGTCACCCGCCCGCTGCAGCATTTCAACTGGAAGGTGCACATCGCCATCGACCGGCAGGCCATTCTGCGGCGGGTGCAGAGCACGTATCAGAAATCGGCCGGGGTATATATGCTGGTGATTCTGCTGGCCTTCGGGGTGTGGGCGGTGCTGCTGCGGTCCATCCTCCGGCCGATCGACACGGTCAAGGAGGCCATGGAGGATATTGAACGGGGCGAGCAGAAGAAGGTCGAGATCCGCGGCGAGCATGAGATCTGGCTGCTGGCCGCGGAATACAACCGGATGCTGGACGCGCTGCGGGAACAGCATGCCATGGTGCAGAAGGAATACCAGGAAAAGGTGGAAATGAGCGAGCGGAGGATTCAGGCGGAACGCACTGCGCTGGAATCCCAGATCAATGCGCATTTCATCTTCAACACCCTCAACGCCATCAACTACAACGTGCTGGAGTCCGGGGACGCCGAGACGGCCGGCCTGATCAAGCGGCTGTCGAACATCCTGCGCTACACCCTGTCCCAGAAGACGGAGGTGACGCTGGGATCCGAGTTTGACATGGCCCTTCAGTATCTGTATCTGCAGAAGTACCGGCTGATGGACAAATTCGAATACGAAATCGATTTTCCGGAGGAATACGGCGAATGGCCCTGCTGTAAGCTGTTTCTGCAGCCGTTTATCGAGAACGCCATCGTGCACGGCTTTGAGAGCATGGACACGGGCGGGCGGATCCGGGTGAGCGGCCGGGAGGAGCAGGGGAGGTTCCGCATCACCCTGGAGGACAACGGCCGGGGCATGGACGACGTGGAACGGGCCTATGTGCTGGACAGCCTGCGGGGGGAGGTCAATCTGGATCTGACGGCAGGGAACCGCGGGATCGCAATCCGCAATGTTCTGATGCGGGCCCGGATGTTCTTCGGGAAGGCCTTTGAGGCCCGGCTGGAGAGCGAACCGGGGAAGGGAACGAGATTCACGTTCCTGCTGCCCATTCCGGGTGAGGACGGGAACGAGGGGGAAAGCGAGGCGAACGGGTGATGCGGATGCTGGTGGTGGAGGACGAACAGCGCTCCCGGGAGGGACTGTGCCGGCTGCTTGCGGCGCTGCCCGGCGAGCATGAGCTGGTGGGGCAGGTCTCCAACGGCGCGGCGGCGCTGGAGCTGATCCTGCAGAAGAAGCCGGACGTGGTGTTTACGGACATCAAGATGCCGATGATGGACGGGATGACCCTGATCGAGAGCGCGCGGTCCTACAACGTGCAGACGGAGTTTGTGATCACCAGCGGGTACGCGGACTTTGAATTTGCGCGGCAGGGGATCGCCCTGGAGGTCGCGGACTATCTGATCAAGCCCGTGACCCAGGAGGATGTGCTCCGGGTGCTGGAGCATGTGGAGCGGCGGCTGAAGGGCGGAAAGCCCCAGGCGCCGGGGAAGCGGCTCAGAAGCCAGTATCCCGAGGCGCATCCCACGATCCTCAAATCCCTGGACATTCTGGAAAAGGCCTATGCCAGCCGGCTGAACCAGCGGGATCTGGCGGAGAGGCTCGGCATTTCCCCGGAATATTTCAGCTATCTGTTCTCCCGGAACATCGGGATGACGTTTTCGGAGTTTCTCCGGCGGCTGCGGGTGGAAAAGGCGAAGGAGCTGTACGCTTCCGGCGAATGCCCGAGGCAGGAGGTGCCCTACGCGGTAGGATTTTCAGACGCCAAATACTTCGCCCAGGTTTTCCGCTCCGTGACCGGGGAAAGCCCGGCCGAATATCTGAAGCGGAACGATCTGTAGAGGGAGGCATCTTAAGAATGCCTCCCGGATCTTAAAATCTTTATACAAAAGAGTCTCCCGAATCTTAATTCTGTCAGTGGCCCGCAGGAACACGAAAATGCTACAATAGGCGCAGAAAAGGGCAGCGTGCAGTAAGCTGCTCACAAATGAACAAGGAGGGAACCATGATGAAAAAGATTCTTGCTCTCGTTCTCATGCTGGCCGTGTGCTTCTCCGTATTTGCGGTGGCCCACGCCGAACCGACCGAAGTGGAGCTGTGGCACTACTTCGATTCTTCCAACGACAAGGACATGATCAACAAGTGGGTGGATGACTACAATGCCCTGCAGGACAAGATCCACATCACCGCGACCTATGTTTCCCGCCAGGAGCTGATGAACCAGTACGCCATCGGCGCGATCTCCGGGGAGCTGCCGGACATCGGCATGGTGGACTCTCCCGATATGGCTTCCTTCATCTCCCTGGGCGTGTTCGCGGACATCACGGATCAGCTGAATGCCTGGGGCGAGCTGGATCAGTTCTATCCCGGCCCCCTGAGCTCCTGTATGGACGCGGAGGGCAAGCTCTACGGCCTGCCCCAGAACACCAACTGCCTGGCGCTGGGCTGCAACATGGACCTGCTGAAGGCGGCCGGATATGATCATATGCCCAAGGATCTGACGGAGCTGAAGGAAATGGTCGCCAAGACCAGCGATCCGGAAAACGGCATCTACGGCATGGCCATGTGCTGCATCGGCACGGAGGAAGGCACCTTCCAGCTGCTGCCCTGGCTGCGCTCGAGCGTCGGCGGACAGGGCGTCAACGTGGACAACCTGACCGCGCAGTCTGCGGTGGACGGCCTGACCGTGCTGGGCGACTTCATTCACAACAACTACATGAGCAAGGAAGCCGTGAACTGGACGCAGGCTGACGCCTGGTACGCCTTCTGCGCGGGCAAGGCCGCGATGGTGGAATGCGGCACCTGGCATCTGGCCATGACCGGAGACATCAACGGCGCGTTCGAGTATGACTTCTGCCTGCTGCCCACGGGCGAGGAGGGAACCTCCACGTCCACCATCGGCGGCGAGAACTTCGGCATCTGCACCGGCTGCAAGGATACCGATGCGTGCGTGGATTTCCTGAAGTGGATGTGCTCCAAGGAAAAGGAAGCTGAATGGGCTGTGGGCGCCGGCAAGATTCCGGTCCGCGGCGATTCCGAGGCGGAATACACCTATGAGACCAAGGGCTTCCAGGTGTTCGTGGATGAAATGAACTACGCGCAGGCCCGCGGACCGCACGCGGAATGGCCCACCATCTCCGAGGCGATTTACACCGCGTGCCAGTCCGTGTTCGTCGACAACGCGGATCCCGCCGAGGCGCTGGCCAAGGCGATGGAAACCATCGCGCCTATCGTGGCGGAAAATCCGCTGCCCTGAGTCGGAACGGGTTTTTCTGAAGACTGACAAACGGCTCTGACGGGAGCGGTCAGCAGCGCTGACCGCTCCCTTTTCTGAAGGAAAGGATTGGAAAGCATGCAGAAAAGGAAGATCTCCGTTTCAGCTCAGAAGCGAAAGGAGGCCTACTTCTTTATTCTTCCGGCTTTTTTTTACATTTTGCTGGTTATGGGCTATCCGATGGTTTATAATGCTGTTCTGAGCCTGAAAAATATGGACGTGAAAAATCTTAAATCCGGCGCGTCCGTCTTCATCGGCCTGCAGAACTACACAGAGCTTTTCGGAAACGAAACCTTCCGCCTGGTGCTGAAAAACACCTTCGTGTTCACGATCGCATGCCTGGTTTTTCAGTTTACGATCGGCTTTGCCTTCGCGCTGTTTTTCAAGCAGCATTTTCCGCTGTCCGGCCTCATCCGAGGCATGATTCTGATCAGCTATATGATGCCGATGGCCGTGACGGGGCTGCTGGGGAAAAACATGTTCATGAATGACGGACTGATTAACGACCTGCTTAAGCGCATCGGCATGACCGGGCCGGAGTGGCTGACCAACACGACCTACTCGCTGCCGGCGGTGATCATCATGAACTGCTGGGTCGGCATCCCGTTCAACATGCTGCTGCTGATTTCCGGGCTGACCAGCATTCATGACGACGTCTACGAGAGCGCCATGATCGACGGGGCGGGCTGGGGCAAGCGGTTCGTTTTCATCACCCTGCCACTGATGAAGAGCTCGATCCTCGCGGTGCTGATGCTGGGCTTCATCTACACCTTCCGCGCCTTTGACCTGATGTATATCATGACCAAGGGCGGCCCGCTCAACTCCACGGATGTGCTGGGAACCTATTCCTACATGTTCTCCTTCACTCAGTTCAAGTTTTCCCGGGGTGCGGCGGTGGCCATGGTGCTCTTCGCCTGTCTGTTCGTGGTGGGCATGTTCTACCTGCACCTGCTCAGAAGGGAGGAGGAGTGAGTATGGACGGCATGATGTCCCGGAGAAAGAAGATCCTGTGCGCGGCCATTGCCGTGCTGATCGCGATTCTGTTTCTGTTCCCGATTTACTGGCTGGTGCAGCTTTCCTTCAAGCCTGACATGGAGGCCTTCGGTCGGGTGCTGACCTATTATCCGCATACGTTTACGGTGTCGCCCTGGCAGGAGAACCTGGATGACCCGGTGTTCATAACCTCCCTCAGGAACAGCTTCATCAACGGCTTCCTGACCATGGGCATTACGCTGCTGCTGGGGGTTCCCGCCGCCTACGGCATGGGACGCTACAAGGTGCGGGGCAGTGTGCTGTTTCTGCTGACGTTCCTGGTTTCCCAGATGTTGCCAGCCTCCCTGACGCTGACGCCGCTGTATCTGATCTTCAACTCCGCGAAGCTGCTGGGCACGCATATTTCCTCGCCCATCGCCATCGCGGCCAGCTCCATTCCATTCGCGGTCATCACCCTGCGGCCCTTCTTCCGCTCCGTGCCGGTGACGCTGGACGAAGCGGCGCGGCTGGACGGCTGCGGCCCGGTGCGGGCGTTCTTCTACGTGATGATTCCCGCGGTGAAGACCGGCATCATCACCATCATCGTGATCTCCTTCCTGAACGGATGGAATGATCTGGTCTACTCCATGACCTTCAACGTGGGAGCGGACATGCGGCCCCTGACGGCCAACATCTACAAGTTCCAGAGCGCTTACGGCACGAAGTGGAACTGCATCATGGCCTACGGGACGATTCTGGTGCTCCCGGTTGTGATTCTGTTTATTTTCATGCAGAAGTATATCGTCGGCGGACTGACGGCCGGCGCCGTGAAGGAATAAGAAAAGGAGGCGGAGATCCATGGCGGCTCAGGACGAGGTCAGGATCGTATACGGATATTTTGAGCGCAGGGGCAACGCGCTGTGCTACCGCTATGAGGCGGAGCGGCTGATGATCGAGCCGTGGGGCGCCAACTCGCTGCGGGTGCGCGCGTGGAAAACGGCGGAAATGGATCCCCAGGACTGGGCGCTGCTGCCTCCGGAGGAGACCTGCGAGCCGGAGATCGAGGTCCGGGAGGACGGCGGCAGCATCGTGAACGGCCGGATCCGGGCGGAGATCAACCTCATCGGCTGCGTGACCTTCACCAATGAGAAGGGGGAGGTGCTGCTCCGGGAATATCTACGGAACCGCAGGGACATGTTCGGGGACACCTGCTCCTCCCTGGAGGTGGAGGCGCGCGAATTCAAGCCCATCATTGGCGGGGATTACCGGCTGACGATGCGCTTCGTGTCGAACCCCAGCGAGCGGATCTACGGCATGGGCCAGTATCAGCAGCCCTACCTGGATCTGAAGGGGGCGGATCTGGAGCTGGCGCAGCGCAATTCCCAGGCCAGCGTGCCCTTCCTGCTGTCGAGCCTCGGCTACGGCTTCCTGTGGAACAACCCGGCCGTGGGCCGCGTGACCTTCGGAAAGAACATCACCACCTGGGAGGCGGAATCGACCCGGAAGCTGGATTACTGGATCACCGCCGGGAATACCCCCGCGGAGATCGAGGAAGCCTATTCCGCCGTGACGGGCCGGGTGCCCATGATGCCGGATTACGCCATGGGCTACTGGCAGTGCAAGCTCCGCTACCAGACGCAGGAGGAGCTGCTGGGCGTGGCGCGGGAATTCAAGCGGCGCGGCATTCCGATTTCCGTGATCGTATGCGACTTTTTCCACTGGCCGATGCAGGGCGAGTGGAAGTTTGACCCGACCTACTGGCCGGATCCGGATGCGATGATCAGGGAGCTGAAGGAGATGGGCATCGAGCTCATGGTCTCGATCTGGCCCACGGTGGACTACCGCAGCGAGAACTTCGAGGAAATGAAGGCCCGGGGGCTCCTGATCCGCGTGGAGAAGGGATATCCGATTTCCATGGATTTCCAGGGCAACACCCTGCACTTTGACCCCACCAATCCCGAGGCGCGGGACTATGTCTGGCAGAAGGCCCGGCAGAACTATTACGACAAGGGCATTCGCGTTTTCTGGCTGGACGAGGCGGAGCCGGAATACACATACTATACTTTCGACAACTACCGGTATCACCTGGGCCCGGACGTGCAGGTCGGCAACATTTTCCCGGCAATGTACGCGCGCACCTTCTATGAGGGCATGGCGGAGGCGGGCCAGAAGGACATCATCAACCTGCTGCGCTGCGCCTGGGCCGGAAGCCAGCGGTACGGCGCGCTGGTCTGGTCCGGAGATATCAAGTCCTCCTTTGAGAGCATGAAGAACCAGGTGGCCGCGGGGCTGAACATGGGCATCGCGGGCATTCCCTGGTGGACGACGGACATCGGCGGCTTCTTCGGGGCGAATGTGAAGGACCCCGCGTTCCATGAGCTGCTGATCCGCTGGTTTGAATACGGATGCTTCTGCCCGGTGATGCGCATGCACGGCTATCGCTGGCCGCTGATGCCCCAGGTCGGTACTACGGGCGGCGCCACCTGCATCTCCGGCTCGCCCAACGAGCCCTGGAGCTATACGGAGGAGGTGCTGGACATCCTGACCCGGTACATTCGCCTGCGGGAGAGGATGCGGCCCTACATCACGCAGATCATGCGGGAGGCCCATGAGAAGGGAACGCCGGTGATGCGGCCCCTGTTCTACGACTTCCCGGAGGATGCGCAGGCCTGGGCGGTGGAGGATCAGTATATGTTCGGGCCGGAGGTGCTGGTCCGGCCGGTGACCGACGCTGGACGGCGCAGGGAGCGGGTTTATCTGCCCGCGGGCTGCCGCTGGCGCGAGGCCTGGTCTGGAGCCGAGTATGACGGCGGGCAGTGGGTGGAGACGGAGGCGCCGCTGGAGCGGATTCCGCTGTTTACCCGGAACGGATTCGAGCTGCCGGTGACCGGGGAGGAAGGCTGACCCGGGAGGAAAAGGAGGAAAACCATGGGAGAAAAAATCTGCGGGACCTATTTCCGAAACGATCCGGAACGGCCGCTGGCCTACGGCGAGGTGGAGCTGATCAACCCGCCCAGGCAGCGCCTGCGCGGGGAGCCGAAGAAGGAAGGCATTCCGGTGCAGCCGGTGATCGTCGGGTTCTGCGGCACGGATCATGAGCTGATGATGATGGGCCGGCGGGGCGAGCTGGGCCCCAAGTTTCCCGCGGGGCAGACCCGGCTGATCAACGGCCACGAGGGAGTCGTCTGGGTGCCATCCCAGAACCGCTTCGCCATCGTGCTCATCCGGGGCGGGGACAGCGTCGACCCCACGCGGTACACCGAGGACGAGAGCTACTTTGAGTACGGCTGCGATCAGGCGGACGGGCTTTTCTGCGACCGGATGTATGTGAATCCGGACATGCTGCTGTCCATTCCGGAGGGCCATGTGCGGGAGGGCCGGATCGATCTGAGCTTCGCGAAAAAAATGGTGTTTCCGGATCCCTTCGCCTGCATGCTCTTCCAGCTGGAGCGCATGGAGGATCTGGGCTCCGCCCACTGGTTCCGCCAGACGGCGCGGCGCCTGGGCTGCGGGGAGGAGGAGGCGCGGGCCGCGGCCCGGGACGAGATTTTTGCCCGGACGGTGATCTTCGGCCTGGGCACGACGGGGATGTTCATCGGAGACGTCATCCGCCAGGCGCATCCCTCCGCCCGCATCGTCTTTGTCGCCCGCAGCCCGGAGGACAGCCCGAAGGTGCAGTTCGCGCTCCGACAGGCGGGCGGGGTGTATGTGCGCAGCCGGCATGAACGGATGGAGGATCTGGCCGCGGACATCTGCAGCGCGCTGGGCGGCCGGGCGACGACCTTCATCGGCGTCAGCGGCTCCGCCGTGGAGCACCAGATTGCCTTCACCCACCGGGTGCTTGGCTGCAACGGGCTGTACAACAGCTTCTCCCTGGGACCGAAAATCACCTTTGATTCGATGCCCTTCGGGTTCGAAAACCACCTGATCTTCGGCTCCATCAACTTCCGGCAGGATCATATGGAGCAGGCGATCCGCATGCTGGCCGGCAGCCCCTACGACCAGATCGTGGAGCTGATTGACAAGGAGGAATTCATCGCCGATCCCATGGGCGCCTATGAGAACAAAATCTACTGCGCGGGCGCGCCGATGAAGACGGCGGTAATCTGGGATCCGGACAGAATCAACAGGCAAGGCTGAGGAGGCGTTCCGACCATGAAAGCAATTTCCATTACCCAACCCTTCGAAATCGAAATCCGGGATCTGCCCATGCCCGAGCCCGCGGCGGGCGAGGCGCTGCTGCGGGTGCTGTACTGCGGCATCTGCGGGGCGGACGTGGCCAGCTTCACCGGGAACCAGCCCTTTACCACCTATCCGCGCATTCCGGGCCACGAGTTTTCGGCGCAGATCGTGTCCGTGCCGGAGAACGGGAGGAACCTGAAGCCGGGGGATCTGGTGACCTGCAACCCCTATTTCAACTGCGGCTCCTGCTACGCCTGCCGGAAGGGACGGGTCAACGCCTGCATGGACAATCAGACCATGGGCGTGCAGCGGGACGGCGCCTTCTGCGAGTATATCCGGATGCCGGTGGAGCGGATCATTCCCGGCGGCGGGCTGAACGCGCGGCAGCTGGCGCTGGTGGAGCCCTTTGCCATCAGCCGGCACGCCATCAGCCGCGGCGACATCCGGCCGGGCGACCGGGTGCTGGTGGTCGGCGCGGGGCCCATCGGCCTGTTTGCGCTGCTGGCGGCCAAAGCCAGGGGCGCGGTGGTCACGGTCTGCGACCTGCTGCAGGGCCGGCTGGAGAAGGCCAGGCACTTCGGCGCGGATCATGTCGTGCTGGCGGACGAGCAGGAGGAGGCGGAGCTGAAGCGCATCACGGAGGGCAACGGATTTGACGTGTGCGTCGAGGCCTGCGGACAGTCCGTCACGTTCCTGGAGTGCATTCAGCAGGCCTGCCACGGCGGCACGGTGATTCTCATCGGCAACGGCAAGAAGGAAACCACCTTCCTCCATTCCATCCTCCTGAAGAAGGAGCTGAACGTATACGGCAGCCGCAACGCCTACACGGCGGACTTTGAGGCGCTGATCCGCCTGATCGCCTCCGGCACCGTGCCGGTGACGGACATGATCAGCGCGGAGTATGACTTCCGGGAGGCCTCCGCCGCCTTTGATGCGCTGGTACACAACGACGGAAGCCTGGAAAAGGTGCTGCTGCGGTTTTCGGATCCCGCGTGAAACAGAAAAGGAGGCGGCAGCGATGATTGACGCGCATGCGCATCTGTGGCTGGAGCAGAGGGGCCGGGTGGACGGGCTGCCCGTCTATGCCCTCGGGGGCGGACGCAGCCAGTTCGGACGGGAGGTGCGGCAGATGCTGCCGCCGGCCATGACCGACGGGGTGAACAGCGCGGAGCGCTTTCTGGCGCACATGGATTTTTCCCGGGTGGGCGGCGCCGTGATCACCCAGGAGTACATCGACGGCAATCAGGACGCGTATCTGCGAACCGTGCGGCAGACCTGGCCGGAGCGCTTCCGGGTCTGCGCGCTGTATGAGGAAAACGGCGTTCCGGACACGGAGGGCATGGACGGCATCAAGATCTGCGGCAGCCGGCTGCAGGAGCAGGACCTGCTCAGGCACGCGGAGGTTTTCGCGGAGGCCGACCGGCGGGGGCTGTTTCTCGGGATCGACATGGCGGACGGAGCCCGGCAGACCGGGGCCCTGCGGGAGCTGGCGGAAAGCTATCCGAACCTGCGCATCGCCATCGGCCACTTCGGCATGGTGACGCGCGACGGCTGGGAGGAGCAGATTCGCCTGGCCCGGCTGCCGAATGTCCGCATCGAATCGGGCGGTATTACCTGGCTGTTCAATGAAGAGTACTACCCCTATCCCTCCGCGGTTCGCGCGATCCTGACGGCGAGGGATCTGTGCGGCATGGAGAAGCTGATGTGGGGATCGGACTATCCCCGGACGATGACCGCCATCACCTACCGCATGAGCTGGGACTTCATCGAAAAATCCCCGCTGCTGAGCGGGGAGGAGAAACAGCTTTTCTTCCACGAAAACGCGAAGGCGTTCTACCGCTTCGGCGCGCTGCCGGAGCTGCCGGTGATTCATCACATGGCGGAGTAGGCTTTCCGGGGAAGGGGGATCAGGGAATGAGCCAGCGGGTCGGATAGGCGAGATCCACGGAGCGGCAGATTCTGTCCGCCAGATCGGTCTGCCCGTCGAAGAGCTCCGCGTAGCCCTGCAGCCCCTGGGCCTTTTCCCGCAGCGTCCGCGCCCGGCTGTACACGAAGATATGGCATTTCTGCTTGCCGTTCCGGGCCTCCTGAATCATGTTGGCGGCGGAGGAGTTGCCGTCCAGGGCGATCAGCACGGAGGGGCGCCGCTTGAAGATCTCATAGGAGAA
>CAMNCR010000205.1 GCA_946534455.1 uncultured Clostridia bacterium
CGGATTGATCTTCCTCAGCTCTCCGATATACCAGGTCCAGAAGGCCACGTTTTTGTCATGGTCCCCCAGATAGATATATTTGGCCGCGTCGAAGCGGAATCCGTCCACCCCCATCTCCAGCCAGTACCGGCCCACATCCAGCGCCGCCTGACGAACCTCCTGCGAGTCATAGTTCAGCTCCGGCATGTCACCGGAGAAGTTGACCTCCACCTGGATGTCCGTGGAGGGGACATTCATGAAGCTGCGGCCGGCAGGCGGCGTCTCTCCGGCCGGAATCCATGTGTAGGTGTCATAGCAGGGGCCGGATGGGTTGTGCATGATATGGGAATTGACAAAGCGCTGATACCACAGGCTTTGCCGGCTGGTATGGTTCAGCGCCAGATCCAGGATCAGCTTCACATTCCGCTCATGGCAGATCCGGATCAGCTCCTGCAGATCCTCGAGAGACCCGAACGCCGGATCGATCGTATAGTAGTCCATCACATCATACTTATGATAGCTCGGAGACTGAAAGATCGGCGTCAGCCAGATTCCTTCGATTCCCAGGCTTTTCCCGGACTCCGGGTTCCCATCATTCAGATAATCCATCCGGTTGATGATTCCCCGCAGATCTCCGATGCCGTCCCCGTTTGAATCGGAGAAGGAGCCCACAAAAATCTCATAAAAGACCCGGCTGTTATTCATGCCTTCCCATCCTTCATGCAATGCTGCTCCCTCTGCCGCGGCATATCCTGCCATCAGAAGCAGGATCAGCAGCAGCGCGATGATTCGCCATGAGATCCGTTTCATGCTCTTTCCCTCCGTCCTTCCCCCGCCCAGCGGATCAAAAGGGGCGGGCCGCCGTCCGCGGCCCGCCCGCTGTTCCCGCTCAGCCATGAATCAGGCTTTTCTCCGTCTCCGGATCAAACAGATGCATCGCCTTCGCGGGGAAGGTGATATACATCCGGTTTCCGTAAGCCAGGCTGGCACGCTGCTCCGGGGTCAGATCCATCGTAGGCAGCCGGACGATGATCTTATCGTCATGCTCGCTGGACAGATGGAGGTGCAGCTCGCTGCCCATCATCTCATTGACATCGATCTTGCAGGGAATCGCATTCTCCGTCTGGCTGAACAGCACGGTGGTATGCTCCGGGCGGACGCCCAGAATGATCTTCTGTGAGCCGGCCTTTTTCCGGATCAGCGCCTCGTTCTGGTCGTCGTTCAGCGGAATCTTCACGCCCAGGATATTCACGCAGTATCCGTTCCCCGCCTTTTCCAGTTCCGCCTGCAGGAAGTTCATCTGCGGGCTGCCGATAAAGCCCGCCACAAACAGATTCACCGGCGTATCAAAGACCTGCTGCGGCGTCCCGACCTGTTCGATATAACCGTCCCGCATGATCACAATCCGGTCTCCCAGGGTCATCGCTTCCGTCTGGTCATGCGTCACATAGATGAAGGTGGTATCCAGCTTCTGGCGAAGCAGAATGATTTCGGCGCGCATCTGATTGCGCAGCTTCGCGTCCAGATTGGACAGCGGCTCGTCCATCAGGAACACCTTCGCATTGCGCACCATGGCCCGGCCGATCGCCACCCGCTGGCGCTGCCCGCCGGAAAGCGCCCGGGGCTTCCGGGTCAGATATTCCGTAATGCCCAGGATCTGAGCCGCATGGGTCACCCGTTCGTACACCTCATCCTCCGGCACCTTTTTCAGCCGCAGGCTGAAGGCGATGTTGTCATACACCGTCATATGGGGATACAGCGCATAGTTCTGAAACACCATGGCAATATCCCGATCCTTCGGCTGCAGATCATTGACGACGGTTCCGTCGATTTCCACGGTCCCGCCCGAAATATCCTCCAGCCCGGCAATCATCCGCAGCGTGGTGGACTTGCCGCAGCCCGACGGGCCGACAAACACGATAAATTCCTTATCCCTGATGTCGAGATTGAAATCATGCACCGCCGTAACCTTGTTGTCGTATACCTTCTTGACATCCGTCAGTTTTACGCTAGCCATTTCTTTTCCTCCCTTATCATCCGCGCCTCTGTCGAAAGCCCCGCCGGCGGCTCAGCCCTTCACGGCGCCGCCCGTGACGCCCTCCACATAGTACCGCTGCAGGCACATAAACAGCACCGTCACAGGCACTGCCACCAGGACGCCGCCCGAGCAGAACATGGTGTAGTTCTTGGAAATCTGATCCTTGTTCAGCCAGTCATACAGACCGACTGCCACATTCTTGCCCGCGGAGGTACCGAAGGAAATGTACCGGGCAAACACATAATCACCCCAGGGGCCCATGAATGCCGTCAGGATCGTGTAGATGACGATGGGCTTGGAAAGCGGGAGAATAATCTTGTAGAGCACCTGGGCCCGGGTCGCGCCATCGACGCGGGCCGCCTCATCCAGGGACATCGGAATCGTGTCAAAAAATCCCTTGGAAACATAATATCCCATCCCGGAGGAGGCAATATACACCAGAATCAGACCCGGCACCGCGTTGGCCTGCGTCATGCCCAGATCCTTCAGCACCCGGTAGAGGATGATCATGGACAGCATCCCGGGGAACATCCCCAGGATCAGCATGATCCGCATCAGCGGCCTGCGCATTTTGAAGCGGAAGCGGCTCAGCGTGTAGCTCATGCACAGCACGATGATCGTCTGGAATACCGCCGTGACCAGCGCCGCGATAAAGGTGTTCAGATACCAGCGGGGAAAGTCCGTCTCGAACAGCCGGCTATAGTTATCCAGTCCCCACTGCTTCGGAATGATATAGCCCACAGGGCCTGTGCCCTCCACCCGGAAGGACTGCAGCACAATGCACACGAAGGGGATCAGCCAGACCACGCTGATCACGATCAGCAGGATATGAATCGCCGTGTTGCTGATCGCCCGGGAGGTCCGAAGGCCCATGTGGCGTTTCATCGTCGATTCACTCATCAGCGGAAATCCTCCTCATTCTTGATACTGGGCAGCAGGTTGTACACGATCAGAGAAATCAGCGCAACCACCACGAACACCAGAATACCGATCACGGATGCCAGATAATACTGCGTTTCGGCGCCCATGGTGATCTTGAACAGCCAGGTGATCAGCAGATCCGTATAGCCCACGGTGCCCGCTGCCGAGGAGGCGGCCGGATTGGTCGGCGCACCGCCGGTCAGCAGGTAGATCACGTTGAAGTTGTTCATGTTGCCCGTAAAGCTGGTCAGCAGATACGGTCCGGTCACGAACAGCATGTAGGGCAGCGTGATTTTCCGGTACTGCTGCCATCCGCTGGCTCCGTCAATCTTCGCGGATTCGTACAGGTCCGCGGGAATGTTCATCAGGATACCCGTCGTAATCAGCATCAGATACGGAATGCCGATCCAGATATTGATCAGGATCACGGTCACCCTGGCCCAGGTCGCCTCCTCCCAGAAGGGCAGCGCCTTGGTGATCAGCCCCAGATCCAGCAGCGTCGTGTTGATGATGCCGTTCTTGGCGAACATCTTGGAAACGTACAGCAGGGAAATAAACTGAGGAATCGCGATCGTCAGCACCAGAATCGTCCGCCAGCCCTTTTTGAACCGGATTCCCTTCTTGTTGATGGCCATCGCCACGAACATTCCCAGGAAGTAGTTCGTGAAGGTCGCGAAGAACGCCCAGATCAGCGTCCAGATCAGCACCTCCCCGAAGGTGGCGGCATAGGACTGCGTTCCGGCCCCGCCGGTCACATCCCAGGAGAGCATCGTGTTGAAATTATCCAGCCCCACCCACGTAAACAGTGCGTTGGTGTATCCGTTGTGCGCTCCGTCGTAGTTGGTAAAGGCCACCAGGATCATGAAGAAGATCGGCAGAACGGTGAAAATCAGGATACCCGTCACAGGCAGCGCCAGCAGCGTCTTATGGAACTGATCGTCCACGAGGCTGTGCAGATCGTCCCTGCCGCTTTTCAGCGGCTTCCCGGAGGCCAGGATCTTCTCCGCCATTCTGTTCTGCCGGACATTCACCCGCCAGGTATAGATGAAGGCGACGATAAAGAAAAGGGTCAGCACACCGTACAGCAGAATCTGGAAGGAGTTATCGTTATAGGATGTCACGTACACGTCATAGATTTCATCGTATACCTTCCCAGGTCCCTCCGTACCCAGCGTCGGCAGCATTCCCAGCCACCTGGCGCCAGAAAGAACCATATACCCGATAAAGATGATCTCAAAGAGCAGGAAAAGAATCCCCCGCAGGATCTGGCCCCGGGCCAGATTGCCGAATCCCATGACAAAAAAGGAAGTTTTCGTTTTCCAGTCCCCGTGAGCGAATGTGCCTCCGATTTCCTTCAGTTCCCTGCCCAGCGCCTGAACGCCCTGCACCAGCAGAGCCCAGAGCTTCATGAAGAAATGGGCGATGCCGAGGGGGATGGAGACAAAGAATCTCCGAAGCTTGTAGAGGAACTTCTGTCCCTTCGACAGCTTCAGGAATTCCAGATCGCTGTACTGTTTCATGCAGGCCTCCGCTCCTTTTTTTACGAAGACGGCCGGAACCAATCAAGATTGGCTCCGGCCAGGTGTTTCACAAATCAGTCCTCCCGATCCGGACGGATCAGGCGCTTCATTGTCTGGATTGTCCGACTCAGTTCTGCGTAATGGTAATCGCGGCGCCGTCCCAGGTCACGGTATAGGTGCCGGGAGCCAGGAAGACGATGTTGTTGTCACCGATCTCCTCGCCCAGATCCTGAATCAGCTCCTTGCCTTCCGTGACCTGCAGGAAGCCCTTGTCCGTGTCCCAGTTGCCGGGGCTCACGATGCGGCCGCCCATATAGTCGCTTTCAGGAACCTCCAGCGTCACAGCGCCGTCCTTCAGATAATAGGTTTCCTCCTGATCGGCGTTGTTCCAGCCGTTCCACGCGCCCACGAAGAGCAGAGCGGAGCTGTCCAGCTTGAAGAGCTCGGCAATCTTGTTGTAGTAGTTATCCAGGGCCTGCTGCAGTCCGGCATCATCCTGAGCCGCCTTCACGTCATCCGCGATGACCTTGGCGATATCCCACCAGGATCCGTGGATCTGGCCCTGCGGCACGGAATAGGGAGACTGCGCCAGCAGCGCGGCCAGACCGGCGTTCGCCTGCACGGCATCCGCCTGCTGGTCCACCAGATTGGAGGGACCCCAGGCACGGGCTTCAAACCGTTCCATCTGGCACTGCTCGCCGCTCAGATACTGAGCCAGCCGATGCATCACGCCAGCCTTGATGGCATCCACCTGCGGCTTCACGCCCATCAGCTTGCAGCCGTTGAAGGAGCCCAGATGATATTCCTTGCCGTCCACCTCGAAGGAGGGCAGATCCGCCACACCCAGGTTGTCGCCCAGGATTTCCTGCGCGGTCACAAAGTCCCACGTGCCGCTGACCACGATGGCCGCGCCGGCGTTAAACTCGTTCACCGAGGAAGCGCTCAGATGGAAGGGAGAATCCACCAGCTTCTTCATGCCCTTGACAGCCACCAGACCGTTGGCGCTGTTGAAGGTGTCATCCACCGAGACGAAGTTGCCTTCGTCGTCCGTGGTCCAGTTGGAGTGGCATCCGGTCGCGAAGAAGAAGGAAGCAGCGTACCAGGCAGAAGTGTTCATTTCAAAGGCGAAATACTTCTGAGCCGCTTCGCAGTCCGCGATCAGCTTTTCCAGGGAGTCGACGTCCTCCTCCGGGATCACGCTCTTGTCGTAGTACATGAAGTATCCGTTGTCCGCCGTCAGCGGATAGGCGTACAGCACGTCGCCGGACTTGGCCGCGGCCACAACGCCGGCCGCGTTCGCCGCTTCAACCGTTTCGGAGGCCTTCACGCCCAGAGGATCCAGCGCGCCGGCCTGCACCAGGCGGGCAAACTGATCCTGCGCGAAGCAGAAGATGTCTCCGCCGGCTTCCACATCGGTAATCATCTGCGTCGCCGCATCCGACTCGGAAACCGCTTCGATGGTCGCGTTGATCTTGATTCCGTCGGTGTTGGTCGCATTGTAGTCGTCCACCTGCTTCTGGGTCAGCTCCTTGATTTCCTCCGCCACCCACAGGGTCACGTCATACTCGCCCGCAAAGGGCTGCTCAGCGGAAGCCGTCACACACAGGGACAGCGCCATGACCGCCGCCAGAACGATCGCCAGGAATTTTTTCATGATCATACATCCTTTCCTATCCTTATTTTTCCGGAACACAGGCAGACAGAAAGCTCTGCCGACTGTCCGCCCTATTCCGTTCAAATGCAGGTTTATTGTATATCCGCTTCCCTGTTTTGTCAACAGTTAATTTCTTCTATGATCCTTGTTTTTCAACATTGGTAACGTTTCCGGAACTCCGTTTCTTTCGAAGCTACTCCGTCACGGCGTTCAGCATCGCATCATCGATTTTGCCCCACGCGCCGTTGCCTTCCCCCTCGCATTTCACATAGACGCCCACGGTCACCCTGCTGCCGGCCGGATGGTCGAACGCGGGAACCCGCGCCGTGTCCCAGTTGCCGTAGCCGCTGATGGTCATCGGGCAGGTGCCGACCGTTTCCCCGTCGACTTTGACATAGGCATAGATCTCCGTCTCCCCGCAGTCGCCTCCCATGATGGAGATCGCGAACTTGAACCTGCCCTCCGGCAGATCCTCGATCGTCTGCTCCACGGTAAACTCCACGCTGTTCTTCGCCGCGCTCCAGAAATGCATGTGCTTCGACCCGGTCAGCGAATCGGTCTTTTTATCCTCCACATACAGCTCATCCGCCTTTTTCAGATCCGTGATCTTCCATGCGGCTCCGCCTTCCTCGAAGCTGTCGTCCCGCAGATAGTTGTACTCGATCATGGATACGTAGCACCGCGCCTTCATGCCGCCGGCCTCCCCCTCGACCTCGTAGATCGCGGGACCGGATGCATGCATTCGCTCATTTTCCTCCTCCGTCAGCTTCCAGGTCACGGGAATCGGCTGGCGGCTGTTGTCCGTCATCACCGCATGGACCGTGTCGGGCAGCTCCAGCGGCATCGCCAGATCACAGATGACCGTCGGCTCCTCCAGCGCGTCCGCCTTCAGCTCCGTCTCCTGTCCTTCCCGCATCAGCCGGAAGACCTTCAGGGATTCCAGCGGCTTCCCTTCCGCGTCAAAGAAGGCCTGATTGTCCACCGCGCTGCCTCCGTAGTATTTTCCCGCGTCCTCCGGATCGTAAACCGACGCGTAGCTGGAAGCCCAGCCGGAGCCGTATTTCTCCCAGATTGCATGGTTTTCCTCCCAGGAGTTCCGCCCGACGGTGATCCACGCGCCTTCCCAGTAGCAGATCCCGATTCCGCTCGGGGTCCCGTTGACCACGGTATCCGTAATATTCCGGATGGCATTGGCCTGTCCCTGAACGGTGAAGGGATAATCCTTCACGATGCCTCCGCCGCTTCCGATCGTGTTTCCCGAAAAGTCCGTGTCCTCCTCCGTAAAGGCATAGGAGGTTTCCATCACCATGACCTTCTTGCCGTAGGTTTCGGCGATTTCCGTCAGAATCGCGGAAAGGTTATCCAGCGTCCCGTGCCAGTAGGGATAGTAGGAGGTGCCGAAGACATCATAATGGATCAGGCCGTTTTTTTCATAATAATCCAGCTTGCTGGCATAGGTCCGGTAGCTGTCCGCCTTTTCCGGGTTCGCGAAATGCACCGCGATCAGCGCCTCGGGATAGACCTCCCGCACGGCCCGGGCTCCCGCGTCCATGAGATAGGCGATGTTCATCCAGATCTTTTCCCCCGCGAGCCTTCCGTTGGTTTCATTGCCGACCTGCACCATGCCGACCTCGACGCCGGCATCCTTCAGCTTCTGCATGCACTCCAGGGTATACCGGTACGCTGCCTCCCGCTTCTCGTGAATGTCCGTGAGCGATTTCCACGCCCGGGGAACCATCTGCTTGGAAGGATCTGCCCAGAAATCGGAATAGTGGAAGTCCACCAGCAGCTTCATCCCGCAGGCTGTCGCCCGCTTCCCGATCTCCACGGCGGTTTCAATATCGCAGTTTCCTCCGCCAAAGCCGTTCCCCTCCGCATCGAAGGGATCATTCCAGACCCTGACCCGGATATAGTTGATGCCCTGGTCCGCCAGCAGCCGGAACAGATCCGTCTCCCGGCCCTCAAAGTCATAGTACCGGACCCCGCTTTTCTCCTCCGCCAGCACGCTGGAAACATCCATGCCGAAAATGAAATCCTCCGGCAGGTTCTCCACCTTTTTGACATACAGGGTGCTGTCCTTTGCCGCCTCCGCCCCGGCTGAAGGGGACAGCAGCGGAATCATGCCCAGGGCCAGAAACAGGGATACCAGCATGCGCAGCTTCATGTTCTTTCTTCCTCCCGTGTCATATGCTTGTCTTTCCGAATGCGGCGGATCATTCCTGCTCCAGCAGCAGCTCCGCCGCCCTGTCCGTCATTCCGTCCTCCAGATGGCGGGAGCCGGCGCCGGGAAACATCCGATAGATCTCATCCCCGTAGATCAGCCATCTTCCCGCCGCGGCCCGCCCCGTCTCCGGATCATGCATGAGGCTCCCCTCCCTCCCCGGGAGGAACCATTCCCGGTACTCCTCCGTATGGGAAGCGGGAACGATGTACAGATCCGCATTTCGCAGCTCATCCGATCCGAACAGGGCGTAGGTAAACGGGCGGATCTGCACCTTCCGGATCGGCTCCGGCAGCAGCCGCTCCAGCCGGTCCGCCAGCTCGGCGCCGTTCATGACCTCTCCATCCATGTAAATCATGATCTTGTTTCCCGGCGCGGCATCCGTCACCCGGATGAAGATGAATCCCCCGATCAGACCTGACGCGATCAGCCAGATCAGCAGGCCGGGCATCATCCTCCGGATCCGCCGGATTGCCCGCGCGATCCGGACTGCGACTGCGTCTCTGCCTCGAAGGGGAGGATCTCCGCCGCCCGGCAGCTCCACTCCCGTGATGTATCGGTGCGAGCATTCCGCCCGGATCAGCGTTCCCTCCGGAGGCATCAGCGCCACCCGGTCATCATCCAGATTCAGCGATTCATCCCCGGCCTCTCCGAGCAGCGTCACCTTCCGCACGGGAACGCTTCGGGGGATCCGGAACACCTCCCCCGATACGCTCAGCCGCCCCTCGCAGATCGTTTTTTCGCCCCTTTCCAGGCGGGCAAGATGGGCCGCCCTTTCCTTTGCCGGGATCCAGCCCTGGGTGATCAGGCCGATGACGATCCATCCCAGCCCAGTCATGCTTCCGAGAATCACCCACAGCAGAACCGCCGCGTTCCCCGTCCGCACCTGCAGAAACAGCACCGTCAGCAGCACCGCCGAGAGCACGGCCAGCGCCGTCGCGGCCGCGCGGAAGCGCTCCGCCCTTTTCCGCAGCCGCGAGCTTTCCCCCTCCGCATACAGCTTTTTCATCGTGCCATCCATCTTTCATGTCGGTTTTTGTTTTCCCCATTATATCGGAATCTGATCTTTTTTTCAATCAGGGTTGACAATCTATATCATATGTGGTAATAATATTTCAGACATATTATTTCTGAGATATTATCTCTGAAATATGAAAAAAGGAGGCTTGCACATGAATCCCACAGAGAATCAGAACCGGCCGGTCACAGTCGCGGATCACAAGGAGCTTGGGAGAAAGCACGCGGAAAAAAAGCTCAGCGCGGTGAATGACGCGCTGCAGTTTCCCGTAGGGGATCAGTTTGACGAAGAGCTGAATCTGCTGCTGAATTCCGACGCCGAGGCCAGCGGGGAGGTCATTGCCATCGCCCTGATAGACCTGGACGAATTCGACCACATCAACCGGGATTTCGGCCGGGAGGAAGGGGACCGGATTCTCATCGAAGCCGGCCGCTTCATTCGCGACAGCCTGCCCGAGGGAGCCCGGGTTTTCCGCATCGGCGGGGATGAGTTCGGCATCATCTTCCACGGAACCCTGGAGCGGGAGGAAATATTCCTGTTCCTGAATGAGCTGAAAAACCGGTATGACGTCCGCACGCCGGACGGCGTCCGTCAGACCCTGACCATCGGCATGGGCACAGCCTTTGAGGATGCGTCGCGCTGCGCGGAGCTGATCCGGAAGGCGGATGGCGCGCTGTTCCGGGCCAAGGTCGCCGGCCGGGACCGGGTCGCCATGGCCCGGGAGGAAAAAATGGTTCCGAAAACCAGTCACTTCACCCAGGATCAGCTGCAGCGGCTGGCAAAGCTGTCCAAACGCGAGGGCGTCGGGGAAGCCATTCTGCTCCGGGAGGGATTGGACCTTCTTCTGAAGAAGTATGATATCTGATTCTATTTCAGAAGCATGGAGCGGGAGGTTCACATGACGGTATTTGACAGGATCTACGAGGCGGTCCGGCTCATTCCGGCCGGTTCCGTTGCCACCTATGGGCAGGTGGCGGAGGCCGCCGGCAACCGGCGCCTGGCCCGGGTGGTGGGATATGCGCTGCATGTCAATCCGCAGCCTGGCGTCATTCCGTGCCACCGGGTGGTGAAAAAGGACGGCGAGGTTTCCTCCGCCTTTGCCTTCGGAGGCGCGAACCGGCAGGTTGCGCTTTTGCAGGCGGAGGGCGTGGCGTTTACGGATGAGCTCCACGTGGACATGGAGCGGTTCCGCGTTTCCTTTTTGCCCCCGGTTTCCTCCTGCGGCAACCCTCAGGACGGCTGAAGCAGGCGTGCGGCGGTTTCATCCCGGCATCCGGGCCAGCACCGCCGCGCCGTTTTTCTTCAGCCAGGCCCTGGCCTTCCGGTATTCCGGCAGCACCCGCTCCACCTCCGCCCAGAACCGGCCTGAATGATTCATTTCCCGCAGATGGCACAGCTCGTGCACCAGCACATAATCCTGCACCTCCTGCGGACAGAGCATCAGCATCACATTGAGGTTGATGTTCTTTTTTGTGGAGCAGCTTCCCCAGCGGGTTTTCTGGTTCCGGATCGTCACCCGTCCGTAGCGCAGGCCCATCCGGTCCGCCCAGTATCCCAGCCGTTGCGGAAGCTGCCTGCAGGCCTCCTCCGCCAGCTGCTCCAGCTCCTCCCAGGTCATTTCCGGCTGCGCCTGAATCAGCGCTTCCCGCTCCCGCATCCGCGCCAGATGCGTCTCGATCCAGTCCCGCTTTTCCTCCAGCACCCGGCGGATTTCCCGATCCGGGCACTGCAGCGGCGCCCGAACGATGACGCCTCTCCCCGGCCGGATTTCCACGGAGATGGTCTTCCTGCGGCTGCGAATCACCTGAACCGTTTCTGTCGTCCTGTTCATGCTTCCCTCTGTTCTTCCTTCATCCGGGCGGCCTCAGTTTTGCGGTTATACCGTGACCGCGGTCGAGCCCCTCGGCGTCTTTCGGACCAGAATCTGGCGGTCTATGCGCTCCTCCAGCTCCCGCACGTGGGAGATGATGCCGATCAGCCGCCTGCCGTCCGCCAGCTCCGACAGCACCTGCAGCGCGTTTCTCAGCGCGTTTTCGTCCAGCGTGCCGAATCCCTCGTCGATGAACATCGCGTCCAGCCGGATGGCGCCGCTCTGCGCCTGCACCACGTCCGAAAGTCCCAGGGCCAGCGCCAGGCTGGCCAGGAAGGATTCGCCGCCGGAGAGGGTCGTCACATCCCGCCACTGTCCCGTGCTCCGGTCCAGCACATCCAGATCCAGGCCGCTTTGCCTCACCCGATCCCGTGCCTCCTCCTTGCACCGGAGCACAAACTGTCCCCCGGTCAGCACCGTCAGACGGCGATTGGCCGCGGAAACCACCTGCTTGAAATAATACTGCTGCACATAGGCCTCGAAGGTGATTTTGGCCCGCGGATTGCCGCCGGAGATGCCCGCGCAGCACTGGTGCAGGTCCCGAACCACGGCCCATTTTTCCTCTCTGCGTTCTCTCAGGCGCAGCGCCTCCCGGATTTCCGACAGCGCATCCTCATGCAGCGCTCTTTTTTTCATCAGTGCCGCTCCGCGCTTTTCCACCTCGGCCTTTCGAGCCTGCAGCTCCGCCTGTCTGCGCTCCAGCGCCGCCAGATCCGCCGCCGCTTTTCCTGCCAGCCGCTGATCCAGCGCCTCCAGCTGATCCGCCAGGGATTTCTTTTTTTCTCCGTACTCGCGAAGCATCCGCTCCGCCTTCTCCATGTCCGCTTCCGACACCCGGGCCAGCGCATAGGCCCGCTCATCCTCCAGCCCGGCTTCCTTCAGCCGGGCCTGGAATTCCGCCCGCAGCTGCCTTCCGGCCTCCTCCAGCTCCGCCAGCCGGGCCGCGCCCTCCTCGGCGGCCGTCCTGCTCCGCTCCAGCCGCAGCCGGAGGCGCTGCAGCGTCTCCGTGCTCTGCTCGATCGCTTCCCGGATGCGCTGTATGCGGATCTTCTGCCTCTGAATTCTCTGCTCCAGGCCCGCTTCCGTCTCCTGCTCTCCGATTTCCAGCTCCTGCAGCCGGCTCCGCCCCGCCGCGACGGCGGCGCCCAGCGCCGCCGCGTCGCTTTCCGCCCTGCGCAGGGCGTCGGCAGCCTGCCGGTGCCTTTTGTCCGCGTCCTCAAGCATCTCCTGGGTCACGGCGGCTTCCGTCATCCGGGCCGGAGCGGGATGATGCGTCGCGCCGCAGACGGGGCAGGGCTTCCCCTCCTCCAGCTCCCGGGCCATCAGGCCTGCCTGGCTCTGGTAGTAGGCCGCCTTGATCCGGGTATATTCCGCATCCGCCTGCAGGCTGGCCTCCAGCAGCTTTCGGGCATTCTCCTGCCGCGTCTGCCACAGCCGCTCCTGCCGGGCCAGCTCCTTCATCACGGGCAGGGCGTCCGTCAGCTGCCGCGTGCCGGCCAGCAGCGCGTCCCCCTCCGCCGCGTGGCGCTGCGCCTCCATGGCGGCTCGCTCCGCACCGGGCATCGCCGCCTGAACCTCGGCCAGCGCGGCCCGGGCCTGAGCCAGCTCCTTCCGCCGGCGCTCCTCTTCCGCCTCATTCTTTTTGACCAGGGCCGCCTCCACCGCCAGCCCCTGTGCCCGGCGGGCCAGCGCCAGCCGTTCCGCCAGACCGTCCATCTCCGTCTGTCTGTCCAGCAGGGCCCGCTGTGCTTCCCTGAGCCTCGTCCGGGAGGCAAAATCCTCGTTCAGCTGTTTTCCCTCCGTCCAGGCCCCGATGGTGCTTTCAATGTCCCGCTGAATCCCCTCTTTTTCCCGATCGGCGTCCCGCTGCGCGCTTCGTTCCGCCTCCGTCAGCCGCACGAGGCTCTCCGCCAGAAGGCCGGCGTATTTCGGGTCCTGCTGATAGCCCGCCATCTGTTCCCGCTCCGGCCACTCCGGCTCCGGATCGATCTTGCCCGCGGCAATCCGGATGCGCTGCTCCAGCGCTTCCCTTTCCTGCGTGCAGGCCGCGTTCATCTGCTGCAGCTTTTTCTGCAGCTCCGCGTAAAGCGTCGTGTTGAACAGCTTCTGAAAGAGCTCCTTGCGCTCGTCGGAGGAGGCGTTGAGAATCTTCAGGAAATCCCCCTGGGCGATCATCACCGTCTGCCTGAACTGGTCCTGGGTCAGGCCCAGCAGCTCCTCCACCCGGTCCAGCACCTCCCGAAGGCCCTCGATTTCCTTTCCCGTCTCCATCCGGGTCAGCCGGGCGTTGGCTGCCTGCCGGGTCGTGCCTTCCCCATGGACCTTGGGCCGGATGTATTCCGGACAGCGCCAGATCCGCCACTGCTCTCCCCTGTGCTCAAAAATCATTTCCACATAGGTTTCCGTCGTCGCCTTCGCATAGTCGGACCGGAAGGACTTGCTCCTTCTGCGCTCCCTGCCGCCGGAGGCTTCCCCGTAGAGCGCAAAGCTGATCGCGTCAAACAGCGTCGTTTTTCCCGCGCCCGTATCCCCGGCAATCAGAAAAAGGCCCGCCTCACCGAAGGTGCTGAAATCGATGACGGTTTCCTCCGCGTAGGGTCCGAAGGCGGACAGGGTCAGTTTCAGTGGTTTCATGCTTCCTCCTCCAGTTCCCGCAGAACCTTCTCCAGGGTTTTCCGGTGTGCCGCTCCCAGGGGCTGATCATGGTTCTGGAAGCGGTAGAAATCCTCAAACAGCTCCGTCACCGTCCTGTTCTCCAGGCGTTCCTGCGCCAGCACGTCCACGCTCTCCTTCGTCCTCGAGTTGACGATGGAAAACTTCAGCAGATTGGGAAAGTTGACCGACAGCGTCACCCGCGCGTCCGGCGGCACCAGCTCGTCGTGAATCGTGATCCAGACATAGTCCTCCGAATAGGGCTGGCGCATCAGCTCCTCCATCCGGCCCTCCAGCACCCGCACGTCCCGCAGCGGGGTCAGCGGCAGGGTCCGAACCTGCGTGTCTCCCTTTGCGCCCAGGTCCACGATCGTGACGCTTTTCCGGTCGTTCGCCTCCGAAAAGGCATACTTCAGCGGCGACCCCGCATAGCGCACCGTCTCCCGTCCCACCCGCTGCGCCTTGTGAATATGGCCCAGCGCCACGTAATCAAAGGCTTCCAGAATGCTTCCGTCAATCTGGTCCAGCCCGCCGACCGCCATCTCCTCCGATCCGCAGCGCTCGCTGCCCGTGATGAACTGGTGGCAAAGCAGCACGTTGCGCCTGTCCGGATGAATCTCCGCTCCGCGCAGCACGGCCTCCACCGCCTCCTGATACGTGGTGATCCGCTCCTCCGGGAGCCAGCGCTTCACCTGGGCCGGGCGCAGAAAGGGCATCATCCAGATGTCGATCTCGCCGTCCGGGTCCCGCAGCGTTTCATGCTGCAGCGTCCCTTCAAAGGCCTCTGTCACATAGACTCCGGCCGGGCGGATCAGGGATCCCAGGTAGGAAATGCGCTCCGCTGAATCATGGTTTCCGCTGATGACATATACCCGCATGCCCCGGGCCGCCAGCCCGGATACGAAGGCATCAAACAGCGCCATGGCCTCCGCCTGGGGCGAGGACCGCTGATACACATCCCCCGCAATCAGCACAGCCTCTACCCTTTCCCGCTGCGCCAGCTCGCTGATCTGTCCCAGGATATATTCCTGATCCTCCAGCAGAGAGAGATCGTTCATCTGTTTGCCCAGGTGCAGATCCGCCAGATGTAGAAAGCGCATGATGCTCCTCCTTCCTGTCCGTGCCGCGCCTTTCCGGCGCCGTTTCACTGTTTCCGCAGCAGCAGATCGGGCAGCAGAATCAGGATTTCCCGCTCCTCCCGATCCTTCCACCAGACCTGGAAGCGCACTTCCGCACGCGTCACCTCGTAGCCCTTCTGACGCATCTCCTGCAGGCGCTTCCGGCCCGCGGCGGAAAGCCGGACGGCCGCCGAACCGTCTCCGGTTCGCAGCGTAGACTCTCCATCCATGATCAGCGCGTCTCCGCAGCGCATCCCGCGGATGGTGCCCTGCCGCCCGTCAAAGAAGCTCAGCACCACATCCCGGTGCGACATCTGCAGCAGGATTTCCTCCGGTTCCCCGTAGCTTTTTTCATTCTGCGTCCGGATCAGTCCCTCCACGGCCGTGCCCTCCAGGAAGGGCACGCAGCTGTGAACCGTCAGCGTTTTCCTGGCCCGGGTCAACCCCACGTACACCGCCCTCCGGTTTTCCTCCGATCCCAGATCCACATCCCGCAGCACGAGATGCACATGATCAAATTCCCGTCCCTTGGCCTTGTGAATCGTCGAAATCACCACCCGGCCCTCCCGGCTCTCCAGAAAATCCTGCGCGTTCGACTCCCGCAGGAATTCCCTCAGATCGCTCCGGTATTTGTGCCGGTTCACGCTTTCAAAGGCGTTCAGGGCCCGCTCGCACAGTTCCAGCCGTGTGCTTCCGGCGTAGTGCTTCCGTAACGCTTCCTTCGCCTGCTCCCAGCGCTCGTTCAGGATCGCAGGCGCGTCCTCCGTCTTCAGTCGCTCCAGGAAATACCTGATTTCCGCCATCTGCAGCAGGGAGAATCCGTCGCTGGACTGGATCAGCGTGGTTGGAATCCCCTCCCGCCGGAACAGGCCCTGCATCCGCGCCGCCTCGTCGTTGCGCCAGGTCAGCACGCAAAGCGTTCCCTCCGTCCAGCTGTCTCTGACGCGCTCCAGCACCGGCAGCTCCAGCGGGCCCGTGGAATAGCGGATGATTTCCGCCCGCCCCCGCTCCCGGCTGAAGGCTTCAATGGCCTGTGTCTTCACCCGGTGCCGCAGCGTCTGCGCGAAGGCATTGGCCAACGCGACAATTTCAGGCCTGCTGCGGTAATTCACGGTCATCTCATACAGTCTGGATTTTTCCTCCTTCAGGAAAGACAGCATGTAGGCCGAGTTCGACCCCCGGAACGCGTAGATGTTCTGATCATCATCCCCCACCGCGATGATCCGGAGGTTTTCATTGCATTCCCGCAGCGAGCAGACCAGCTCATATTCCTGTGCATCCATGTCCTGGGCTTCGTCAATGACCAGCGCCGTCTTCGTCACGCGGCCCGGCTCCGCCTCGCCCCGGCGAATCAGCTCCGTCGCCATCTGCACGACCATCGACATATCCTCCGGATTGCCCATTTTCCCCAGCAGGTCAAAGCAGTATCCGTGGAAGGTCTTGATTTCCACAAAGTGCGCCGCATTGCCGATCAGGGCCAGCAGGCGCTGCTTGAATTCCGTTGCAGCAGCCCGGGAAAAGGTCAGCATCAGCAGCTGATCATGCTTCACATCCCCCATCATCATCAGCGAAGCCAGCTTGTGTACCAGAAGGCGGGTTTTGCCGCTGCCCGGTCCGGCCGCCACCACAATCTGTCCCGCCTGATCATCATTGATGATCTCCTGCTGCACGGGCGACAGGCTGCCAAACAGCCGCTCATATTTTTCCGCTGTGATGTTGCGGTTGATTTCCTGCTGCCGGTTTCCCCGGAAATACTTGGCCAGGAAGGCCCGGTAGTCCATCCGGAAATAATCGCTCACAAAGCCCAGTGCTTCTTCATAGTTCCGCACCATCAGATGGGCATATTCCCCGACGATATGAATCTGCTGAATCCGCTGCTGGTAGAATTCCTGCAGCATCCGGTAGTCCTCGTTTCTGTACCGGGTGTGGCTGCCCTTCCGCAGCCGGTGAATCTGCATCGCGTTGTAGGACACCAGGAAGCCGCCCTCCAGGGTCATCGCCTGGACCTTGGTCAGATAGATCAGCGCCTGCTGCAGATCCTCCATGCGCGCCTCAAAGGTCGGCGCCAGCCTGTCCGTCGGATGATTGAAGCTCTCCTGCAGTTCCTTCAGGGAAAAGGTAACCATCGTCTGATCGCCCGCGGTCCCTGCCTTGCCGCTTTTCCGGTAAAGATACTCCACGATGAACAGCGTCAGCTCCCGCCGCCGCTGGAATCGCCGGATCTGCGCCTCCTCCGTCACGGCACGCTCCAGCCGGCTCCGCTCCTCATCCGCCTGAAAGTGCTTCCTGTATTCTCCATATAGCGTCCACAGAAACACCAGCGTCCTGATCTGCCGGACGGTGGCGGTCCTGATGCCCGCCTGAATCGCCTGGTCGTTCAGCTCCCGGTAGCTGATCATCTGATTTTCTCCGGCCAGATGGCTGATCAGAAAGGCCTCCAGCCTCAGGTACCGCTTCAGCAGCTGTTCCGTCCGGTTCTCATGGTCGCCCCGGTGGATGACCGCCGTCATGTCCATGGCATCCGCCAGCAGTCCCTCCTCCCGCATCAGCAGAACCGAATCCACAACCTCCTCCCGGCTGATGCCGATCCGGTCCGCCAGGTAGTCCACCCGGGACTCCGCTTCCTCGCTCAGGGCCTGCACGGTGTTTTTCCGGGAGAGCAGGTAGCTCATGACCCTGCGGGCATGCTCCTTCTGCTGCTCGGTGAAGCGGCGGGACCTCTGCAGCCGGGCGGAAGCCTCCGCCATATTGGGCACCATGATGCTGCTGGCATAGATATGCGGCACATTCCGGCCCCGCTCCAGGTATCCCGCATTCTCCAGGGCCGCCAGAGCCGAGGTCACGCGAGTCTCGATCTGATCCTTCGCCTCATCCCATCCGGCCTGACGGGCAATTTCCAGCGCGGAGCAGCTGGTGATCTCCCGCGTCCTCGTCATGGCCTTCACCGCGCTCCAGACCTGCTGAATCTCGCTGATGCTCAGCTTCGTCTGGTTCAGCAGGATGAAATGCTTGTCCAGATCCTCTTCGTTGAACAGGACGTAGCATTCGGCCTGCATCGCCTCGTCCCGGCCCGCGCGCCCCGCCTCCTGTACATAGTTCTCGAGCGAGTCGGAAATGTCATAATGGATCACCAGCCCGACGTCCTTCTTGTCCACGCCCATGCCAAAGGCGGACGTCGCCACGATCACCTGCACCCGGTCCGCGATGAAATCATTCTGGATCCGGATCTTTTCGTTCGCCTCCAGCCGGCCGTTGTAGGGCTCCGCCGCAAAGCCGTCCTCCCGCAGCTTTTCGGCCAGTTCCCGGGTCCGGCGCACGCGGGAAACATAGATAATCGACGGGCATTTCCGCGCCTGCAGCAGGTTACGGATTTCCAGATACTTCTCCTCGTCGTTTTCCTTATACAGCACCGCATAGCGCAGGTTTTGCCGGGTAGCCCGGGTGGTGAACAGCTCCAGCTCAATGCCCAGTTTTTTCTGGAAATAGTCCCGGATATCCATGATCACCTTCTGCTTGGCCGTCGCCGTGAAGCAGGACACCGGAATCGCCTGCTCCCGATGCTTGCTTTCCTGCAGCTTCCGGATAAAATCCCCGATATACATGTAATCCACCCGGAAATCCTGCCCCCACGCGGAAAAGCAGTGTGCTTCGTCAATCACAAACCGGACCACGTTCCGGCTCTGCAGCAGATATTCAATGGTTCTGCTTCTCAGGGATTCCGGCGAAATGTACAGGATGGAGGCCATGCCGTTTGCCACCCGGTCAATGGCCGCCTTTCGGGCAATCGGGTCCAGCAGACCGTTGATGGCCACCGCGTCCGTAATGCCGCGTTCCTCCAGGTGATCCACCTGATCCTTCATCAGGGATTGCAGCGGCGAAATCACCACCGTCAGCCCCCGGTTTGTTTCCCCGGCAATCAGCGCCGGCAGCTGGAATGTCAGGGATTTTCCCCCGCCCGTGGGGAAAACCGCCAGCAGCGATTTTCCCTCCACGGCGGCCCTGGCGGCCTCTTCCTGCAGTGGCGCGCCCTCATAGGTGCGGAAACGCTCAAAGCCGAAAATGTCCTTCAGCCGCTTCCGCACGTCCAGCCTTCCCGCACAGTAGGGGCAGCCCTCCGCGCAGGGCGTGCCCCGCAGCAGCGACATCACGTTTTCCACCCGGGGATACTGCCGGATCACCCAGGGCGGCGTGATAGATTCCAGATCATTGGCCTCCAGCAGCGCCAGCGCGTACGCCAGCTCCACCGGGGTCGTCCGGATCATCTCTCCCAGATCCGCGTGCAGGCACAGCCTGTCCCGGAACAGGCGGCGGATGTCCTCCTCCGGATGCTCCGACGGCACCGCGCCCATCCATGTCAAAAAGCCCGCAAACCTGTCCTGACTTCCGAGCAGCGCCGCGTAAATACCCTGCAGCGCTTCAGGCAGCTGCCTGAACGCGGCGCACTCGTCCTCAAACAGTTCACGGGCCTTGATGGCGTCATTCAGCGGATTGTTCATCTCCGCCGTCTGCAGCTTGTCATCCTTCAGCAGGTGATGATAGGGCTTTTTCGGAAACAGCAGCGGAGATAGCGGCAGCGTGTCAATCGCCGTATACCCCGGGCATGCTTCCCGCAGCAGCGTCCCCACGTACTTCAGGTCATGCTCCAGAATATTGTGACCGCAGCAGCAGGCCTCGCCCCGCGCAAATGCAGCAAACTGCGCCGCGGAAGCCGTCCGGATCTGATCCCCGTTATCCCGGATCGCGCCGAAGGCCATGACGATCCCGTCCTGATCTCGGACCTCCGTATCAAAAAACAGGATCTTCTCCACCTTCTCTCCGCGCCGGTTTGTTTCATCCTTTCAATTATAGTCGATTTCGGTCCATTTGACCATGTCTGTTTTCTCCGCCGGGCGGATTCCCGGCCGCCGGACAGACCTCAGTCGATCCTCTCCAGCGTTCTGTATCCCCTTCCCCGCAGGAAGCTTTCCACCTCCGGCAGATCCTGACATTTCAGGATGGCCACCGGCAGGCGGCTCAGGCTGTTGTAGGTCACATAGATGTAATCAAGATTGATGTTTCCTCCCGAAATCACGCCCAGCAGCCGGTTCAGGCTGCCGCAGGCATCGTCGATCTCCACCGCCGCCACCCGGTCGGAGTGGCACATGTATCCCGCCTCCTTCAGCGCTTCGGAAGCCTTCTCCGTATCGGACACCAGCATCCGGATGATCCCGAATTCAGCGCTGTCGTTGGTCACCAGGGTGTTCATGTTGATCCCGTTGTCCTGCAGAATCTGGGTAATCCGGTTCATGGCACCCTTCCGGTTCTCCGCAAATATGGAAAGCTGTCGTATCATCTGTCTCCATCTCCGTTTCTCTTTGTCTGCCTGCTCCCACAGGGCCTCTATTTTCCCCCGCGGAGGGGCTCGGTCAGTCCCTCAGCGCATCTTTCATTTCCCGCACATAGGCCCCTACATGTCCCGGCGCTTCCCTTCCGTACTGCGCCATGATCTTCACAATGGCGGAGCCTACGATCGCCCCATCGGACAGCTCGGCCATCCGCCGGGCCTGCTCCGGGGTCGAAATGCCGAATCCGATGGCGAAGGGCACGCTGGCCGCCTCCCGGATCGCCTGGCAGATCGCCGTCAGATCCGTCGTGATTTCACTTCTCGTTCCCGTCACGCCCAGGCTGGAAACCAGATAGATGAATCCCTCCGCTTCCCGGGCAATCATGGCAATCCGGCTCTCCGAGGTCGGTGCGATCAGGGAAATCAGATCAATTCCCCGTGCCTGGCACTGGGGCAGGAATTCCCCCTTCTCCTCGTAGGGCAGATCCGGCAGAATCACTCCGTCGATGCCGATCCGCACGCAGGCATCCAGGAATCGCTCCGCGCCGTAGGAGTAGATCACATTCGCGTAGGTCATGAACACCATCGGCACCCGGACATCCCGCCGCAGCTCCTCCACCAGGCCGAAAATCCGGTCCGTCGTCACGCCGCCCTGCAGCGCGCGCAGGTTCGCGGCCTGAATCACCGGCCCCTCCGCCGTCGGATCGGAAAAGGGAATGCCCAGTTCAATCAGATCCGCTCCGTTCTCCACCGCCGCGCGAACCGCTGCCGCCGTGGTCTCCAGATCCGGATCGCCGCAGGTCAGGAAGGCAATGAAGGCCTTCCCATGGTCAAAGGCCCTGGCAATGTTACTCATGCAGATCCTCCCCTCTGTAGCGGGCGATGGCCGCGCAGTCCTTATCTCCCCGTCCGGAAAGGGTGATCACGATGATCTGATCCTTTCCCATCGTCGGCGCCAGCTTCCTGGCATAGGCCACGGCATGCGCGGATTCGATCGCGGGAATGATGCCCTCCGTCCGCGCCAGATATTCGAAGGCCTCCACCGCCTCCTCGTCCGTCACCGGCACATATTCCGCCCGTCCGATGTCATGCAGCCAGGCATGCTCCGGCCCTACGCCCGGATAGTCCAGTCCCGCGGAAATCGAGTATACCGGGGCAATCTGGCCGTATTCATCCTGGCAGAAATAACTCTTCATCCCGTGGAAAATGCCGAGGCGTCCCGTGTTCATCGTCGCAGCCGTTTCAAAGGTATCGATGCCCCGGCCCGCCGCCTCGCAGCCGATCAGCCGGACGCTCCTGTCCTCGATAAAGTGATAGAAGCTGCCGATGGCGTTGCTTCCTCCGCCGACGCAGGCCAGCACCGCGTCCGGCAGCCTGCCCTCCTTCTCCAGCAGCTGTTCCCGGATCTCCCGGGAGATCACCGCCTGGAAATCCCGCACGATCGTCGGAAAGGGGTGCGGCCCCATCACCGAACCCAGGCAGTAGTGCGTATCGTCAATCCGCCGGGTCCATTCCCGCATGGCTTCGCTGACGGCGTCCTTCAGCGTGGCTGTGCCCGTCGTCACCGGGATCACCTCCGCTCCCAGCAGCCGCATCCGGTAAACGTTCAGCGCCTGCCGTTCCGTGTCCTCCCTGCCCATGAACACGACGCATTCCATGCCCATCAGCGCGGCTGCCGTAGCCGTTGCCACGCCGTGCTGACCCGCGCCGGTTTCGGCGATCAGCCGGGTCTTGCCCATCTTTTTGGCCAGCAGAGCCTGTCCCAGCACGTTGTTGATCTTGTGGGCGCCGGTGTGGTTCAGGTCCTCCCGCTTCAGATAGATCTTCGCCCCGCCCAGCTCCCTCGTCATCTTTTCCGCCAGATACAGCCGGCTCGGCCTGCCCGCGTATTCATTCAGCAGTTCCGTCAGCTCCGCCTGAAAGGCAGGATCCTCCCTGTATCGATCATAGGCTGCCTCCAGCTCAATCACCGCGTTCATCAGCGTTTCCGGAATATATTGCCCTCCGTGAACGCCAAACCTACCCCTTGGATTGGTCATCTGTTCCCCTTCTCTCTCACCGCGCGCAGAAAGGCGCGCATTTTAATCGGATCCTTGTATCCCTCCGTCTCGATGCCGGAGGACACATCCACCCCGAAGGGCTGCAGCGTTTCCACCGCCTCGCCCACGTTCTCCGGTGTCAACCCTCCTGCCAGGAAAAAGGGCCGCTTCGCGTACCGCAGCAGGCTCCAGTCGAAGGTTCTTCCGTCCCCGGCTCCCGCGTCCAGCAGGATCATGTCCGCGGAGGAAGCCTCCGCCCGGCGGATATCCTCCCCGCTCCGGATCCGGAATGCCTGAATCAGCGGCCGGTTCGTCCGGGCCCGCAGCGCGGCGATATAGGCTTCGTCCTCTTCTCCGTGCAGCTGCGCCATGTCGATCACGCCCTGCTCCAGCAGTCCCGCCACCGTTCCGATCCCGGCATTCACGAACACACCCACCGGCGTAATGCCCTCCCGCAGATTGGCCCGAAGCGTCTCCGCCTCCGCGGCGGAAACCCGCCTCCGGCTCTTCTCCGCGAACACGAAGCCGATGTATTCCGGGCCTGTTTCGTTGGCCGCGGCAATATCCTCCGGCCGCCGGAGTCCGCACATCTTGATTCTGATCATGCCCGCCTCCTCAGCTCGCCCAGCGCGGCCCGCCGGTCCGGCGCCCGCATCAGCATTTCGCCGATCAGCACCGCGTCCGCTCCGATCCGCTGCAGCCTGTCCACATCCTCCGGACGACTTACGCCGCTCTCTGCCACGTAGATCCGGTCCGGCGGAATTCGGTCCCGCAGCCGGGCCGCGTTTTCAAAGTCCACGCTGAAGTCCTTCAGGTTCCGGTTATTGACCCCGATCACCTCCGCGCCGGCTGCCACCGCCGTGTCGATTTCCGCCGCGTCATGGGTTTCCACCAGAGCCGCGATTCCCAGCTCCGCGCATCGTTCCAGATATTTCTCAAGCGTTTCCCGATCCAGCAGGCTCACGATCAGCAGCACCGCGTCCGCCCCCATCACCCGCGCCTGATCCAGCTGATAGGCGCTGACGGTAAAATCCTTTCGCAGCATCGGGACATCCACCGTTTCCCGGATTTCCGTAAAGATCGCGTCGGAGCCCAGAAAATAGTGCGGCTCCGTCAGGCAGGAAATGCAGTCCGCCCCCGCCTCCTCGTATTCCCGCGCAATCGTCCTGTAAGGAAATGTCTCCGAAATCAGGCCCTTCGAGGGAGAAGCCTTCTTGATCTCACAGATCAGGGAGAGCGTCGGCTTTCTCAGTGCAGCGATAAATGGCTCGCCCCCACCCGGTCCCATTCGCCTCGCAGCCTCGCGCATGGTTCTCGCGCTGATTCGTTCCTCAGCCGCCAGAACCCGCAGCCTCGCCAGCTCCGCCAGC
>CAMNCR010000206.1 GCA_946534455.1 uncultured Clostridia bacterium
CAGCGAGGACGCCTGCCAGGCCGGATGGGAGGAGCTGCTCTTCCAGACCGGGGCGCCGTACATCACCGCGGCCTTCCTGGTCACGGATCCGGAGCATCTCTACGAAAGCCTGAACGAGGCCGCCGCCAGCTCCACGGCGGATTATCTGCTGCTGCTGGACGCGGACGCCCGGGGCATGAACCGCCATTTCCTGCGGGAGCTGCTCATGTATGCCCAGCGGCGGGAGGTGGCCGGCGTCACCGGCGCGCTGGTGGACGCCCGGCGCCGCCTGACCCACGGCGGCTATGCCCTGGGCATGGAGGGCGCGGCCCAGTGCGTCAACGAGGGGCTGTTCGTCACCGCCGGCGGCTGGCACGACACCATGAACCGCGCCCACAACGTGGCCGCGGTCAGCCCCTGCTGCATGCTGGTGCGGCGGGAGGCCTGGCTGCCCTTCGATCCGGCCTTCCGCAGCGGCCTGGGCGCCGTGGACCTGGCCCTGCGCCAGCGGGAGGCGGGGCGCTGGTTCGTCTTCACGCCCCACGCCACGGCGGAGCTTTCCCGCCGGCCCATGCTGCTCAGCGGCCAGGAGCGGGACGCCGCGGATCTCGCAAGGCTGCGGGAGCGCCACGGCGAGGTCCTGACCGATCCGTGCTATTCCCCGCGCTTCAGCCGCCGCCGGGCGGACTACCGGGCCTGAGCCGCTTTACTTGCGCGGCGCTTTATGGTATAATTTCGCGCATTCGGACCGAACGAATCATGAAAAGGAACAGGTGAAGCCAGATGGAACGCGTCTACGATCCCAAGGTGATTGAGAAAAAGTGGCAGGAATACTGGGAAAAGCACGAAACCTTCAAGACGGACGTGTGGGATTTCTCCCGGCCCAAGTTTTACGCGCTGGACATGTTTCCCTATCCCAGCGGCGTCGGCCTCCACGCGGGGCATCCCGAGGGCTACACCGCGACGGATATCGTCAGCCGGATGAAGCGCATGCAGGGCTACAACGTGCTGCATCCCATGGGCTACGACAGCTTCGGCCTGCCGGCGGAGCAGTATGCCGTGACCACCGGCCATCATCCGGAGGGCTTCACCCAGAAGAACATCGAAACCTTCTCCCGCCAGCTGCGGGAGCTGGGCTTCGACTATGACTGGAGCAAGATGATCGCCACCAGCGATCCGGAGTTCTACCGCTGGACCCAGTGGATCTTCAAGCAGCTGTATCTGGACGGCTACGCCCAGTATATCGACATGCCCGTGAACTGGTGCGAGGAGCTGGGCACGGTGCTGAGCAATGACGAGGTCATTGACGGCAAGAGCGAGCGCGGCGGCTATCCCGTGGTCCGCAAGAACATGAAGCAGTGGGTCATCAACCAGCCCGCCTTCGCCGAAAAGCTGCTGGAGGGCCTGAATGAAATCGACTGGCCCGAAAGCACCAAGGATATGCAGCGGCACTGGATCGGCCGCAGCGAGGGCGTCGAGGTCCGCTTCCAGATCGTCGGGGGCGGGGAGTTCAGCATCTTCACCACCTGTATCGAAACCATCTACGGCATCACCTTCATGGTGCTCGCGCCGGACAGCCAGCTGGTGCAGGATCTGCTGCCCCGGGTTCAGAACCCGGAGGAGGTGCGGGCCTATATCGAGGAGACCCGCAAGAAGAACGACATGGACCGCACCGAGCTCAACAAGGGCAAGAGCGGCTGCCGCCTGGAGGGCCTGCGCTGCATCAATCCCGCCAACGGCCGGGAGGCGGAGCTGTTCATCGGCGACTTCGTCCTCGCCAGCTACGGCACGGGCGCGGTCATGGCGGTGCCCAGCCACGACCAGCGTGACTTTGAATACGCCACCGCGCATCACATCCCCATGATCCAGGTCATCGACGGGGCGGACGTCAGCGAGCACGCCTTCGAGAAGCAGGACTATCTGGGCAAGGGCTGCCGGCTCATCAACAGCGAGGAGTTCACCGGCCTGACCGTCGAGGAGGCCAAGGAGGCCATCACCGCCAAGCTCGAAAAGATGGGCGTGGCCAAACGCACGGTCAACTATCACTTCCGGGAGTGGATCTTCGCCCGCCAGCGCTACTGGGGCGAGCCCGTGCCCATGGTGCACACCGAGGACGGCACCATCTACCCCCTGCCGGATGAGGAGCTGCCCCTGATTCTGCCGGAGCTGGAGGATTACCGCGGCCGCAACGGCCAGGCGCCCCTGGAAAACGCCACCGAATGGAAGCAGTATGACCGCAACGGCGTCCGCGGCACCCGCGAAACCTCGACCATGCCCGGCTCCGCGGGCTCCAGCTGGTACTACATGCGCTACATCGATCCGCACAATGACAAGGCGCTGGCGGATCCCGAGCTGCTGAAGCACTGGCTGCCGGTGGATCTGTATATCGGCGGGCCGGAGCACGCCGTGGGCCATCTGATATACAGCCGGATCTGGAACCGGTATCTGTATGACAAGGGCATCAGCCCGGTGAAGGAGCCCTTCAAAAAGCTGGTGCACCAGGGCATGATCCTCGGTGAAAACGGCATCAAGATGGGCAAGCGCTATCCGGAGTTCGTGGTCAATCCCAGCGACATCGTCCGGGATTACGGCGCGGACACCCTGCGCCTGTATGAAATGTTCATGGGGCCGCTGGAGGTCTCCAAGCCCTGGAGTCCCCAGGGGGTGGAGGGCGCCCGCCGCTTCCTGAACCGGGTGTGGGCCTTCTTCACCAACGAGGAGAACATCACCGCCGCCTCCGACGGCAGCCTGGACCGGGTGTTCCATCAGACGGTGAAAAAGGTCACCGGCGACTTTGAGTCCCTCGGCTTCAACACCGCCATCAGCCAGATGATGATCTTCGTCAACGCCTGCTACAAGGCCGGAAGCTGTCCGAAGGCCTACGCGGAGGCCTTCGTGCAGATGCTCAGCTGCATCTGCCCCCACATCGGCGAGGAGATGTGGCAGCTGCTGGGCCATGAGGAATCCATCGCCCGCGCTCCCTGGCCCACCTGGGACGAGGAGATGATCCGGGAGGACACGCTGCAGATTCCCGTCCAGGTCAACGGCAAGGTGCGCGCGACCATCGAAATCGGCGTGAACGACGACCAGGCCGCCGTGCTGGCCAAGGCGCGGGAGGCCCGGAACGTGCAGGCCTCCACCGCCGGGAAGACCGTCGTCAAGGAGATCTACGTCAAGGGCAAGATTGTGAATATCGTTGTGAAATAACGTCTGAGACCAGAGGCTCGCCTCTGGTCTTTTTGCACCCTTCCCGCGGGCGCGGCGCCCGGGGCTTTCCCGGGGGAGGGACATGAACAGAATCTGCCGAATTTTTAAAATTTTTGATTGACACTGTAACAATTTTGAAATAAAATGAGGTTGGTTTCTTTCACCCTGATGGCATCATTCCGCCCGGCGGAATTGCTGATTTGACTGATGACAGAGGAAAGCTGATTGAGGTGATCTGTGGAATGAAAACAAAACGCAGTCGTCTGCTCTGTGTGGCGCTGGTGCTGAGCATGCTGCTGTCCTGCTGGCCCGCCTGGCAGGCTCCCTCCGCGGCCGCGGAGGACGCGCTGGGCATCGTGACCTCCAGCAGCGTGCATGTGCGCAAGGAAGCCAGCCGCTACGGCGAAATCTGGTTCGACCTGCCGCAGAACTATGTCTGCACCATTCTGGAGGAGACCACCGCGGAGGGCATCCACTGGTATAAGGTGAAAACCGGAAACCCCGAATCCACCACCGGCTCCAGCACCTATATCGGCTTCATCCACGGGGACTACTTCCGCGCCCTGTCCGCGCAGGAAATGGAAACCTACCGCCAGGGCGCCGTGGTTTCCAATCCGCCCTCGGGGAGCGGCTCCGGCAAGGTCATCGGCGTGGTGACCAACGGCGGAACGAACTTCCGCGACGGTCCCAGCCTTCACGCCGAAAGCATGATGAAGCTGGACCGGGGCACGGAGGTGGAAATTCTGTCCATCCCCGCGTCGGTCAGCAGCGAAACCTTCTATGAGGTTCGCTACGGCAACACCACCGGGTACATCATGAGCACCTTCATCCGCCTGGCCAACGCCCAGGCGACGCCCACCGCGCCCGGCGCGCCGACCCAGCCGCCGGACAACAACCAGACGGGCGGCCAGCCGACGCCCACCGTGCCGCCGGCCCAGGGCGACCAGCCCACGCCGACCACGCCCCCCGCCCAGAACGGGAACAACGGGCAGAGCACCGGCGCCTTCACCCATGTGCGGCTGATCCTGTCCTCCTGCCACCTGCGGGAGGCCCCCGCCGGCCGCTACGATTCCGAAAACGACTGGGTCGGCCGGGGCAGCACGCTGCCCATCGCCGGCCAGCCCGTGGTCAACGGGCCCTACACCTGGTATCCCGTGCTGAAGGGCGGCTACATCTATTACGTGCGGAACGACTGCGTCCAGCCCTATTCGGAGGCCGGCGCCACCGTCGTCCCGGATACCGTCGTCACCACGCCCACCGCCGTGCCCGCGCCGGCCACCGCCGTGCCGACCATCCTCGGCTATGTCATCACCACCAAGGGCGGCGTCAATCTCCGCTCCTCCATCGGCGGCACCGTGATCAAGCAGATCAAGAAAAACGTGCGGCTGCCCTATCTGCTGCCGCCCGTCAAGAAGGACGGCTACACCTGGTACTACGTGGACGCGGACGGAAACCGGGGCTATGTCCGGAGCGATGTGGTCAAGATTACCGGTACGCCGACGCCCACCCCCGCCCCGACCCTGGCGCCCAACACCACCGCCACCGCGGATCCGGCCACGGGCTATGTGAAAACCACCGCCGGCGGCGTGAACCTGCGCAAGAAGGCCGGCTACACGGACGTGCTCGGCCAGGTGGACCGGGACGTGGTTCTGCCGTACTTCGGCGATCCGACCACGGTCAAGGGCGCGGTGTGGTACTACGTGCTGCATCCCTCCCTGGGCTACGGCTATCTGTCCGGCAGCTATCTGACCCCGGTGCGGGCGGACGGCTCCGCTCTGCCGACGGCCACGCCCATCGTGACCGGCAGCGGATCCCAGAACACCGCCACCGCCTCCCAGCAGGAGGCCACCTATAACACGCTGAAGCTGGGCTCCACCGGCTCCGCCGTGAAGAACCTCGTCACCGAGCTCAAGAAGCAGGGCTACTACAACGGCTCCATCACCTCCCGGTACACCTCCTCCGTCGAGCGCGCCGTGCGCGCCTTCCAGGAGGCCAAGAAGCTTTCCGTGGACGGCATCGCCGGCGCCGCGACCCAGCACGCGCTGTACAACACCGTGCCCGTCGGCGCGGCGGACACCAGCAACCTGACCATGACCATCTATCCCGCCGAAAAGATCAACTGGTACACCGGCGGCATCGACGACCTCTGGCCCAGGGGCTCCAACTACAAGGTCTTCGACGTCAAGACGGGCATCGTCTGGTGGGCCCACCGCTGGGCCGGCGGCAAGCACGTGGACGCGGAGCCGCTGACCGCGGCGGACACCGCCCGGCTCTGCAAGAGCTACGGCGTCACCACGGCGCAGGAGATCGCGGACAAGAACCTGTATCAGCGGCGCCCGCTGCTGGTGACCATCGGAACCCGCACCTTCGCCTGCTCGCTCTACGGCGTGCCGCATAACTATCCGGAAGGCGACACCATCGCGGATAACGAATTCCGGGGTCAGCTGTGCATCCACTTTACCGGCAGCAAGACCCACAACAGCAACAACGTGGACTCCGGCCATGAGGAGGCCATCGAGTACGCGTGGGAGAACGCGCCGAACGGTCATATCTGATCCTTTCGCGCCTCCGGCGCGGCCAGAGGGCTGGAAACCTTCGGAACGGCATTTTCAGATGGAAACCATTTTTCAGGGGAAGCTGATTCAGCTGCTTCCCCTGTTTTCAATAGGAGGAAAGAGCGCATGGCCAAGGTCCGATCTGTCTACGCCTGCTCCGCCTGCGGGTACGAAAGCCCGCGGTGGGTGGGCCGCTGTCCCTCCTGCGGGGCCTGGAACACCCTGGAGGAGGCCATCTCCGCCCAGGAAACCCGGGCTGCCTCCGCCGGCGGCAAAATCGCCGCCAATCAGCGCCCCGGCACCGGCGCCACCGCCATGCTCCTGGCGGACATTCCGGAGGACGGCGCCCTGCGCCTGCCCACGGGCATTTCCGAGCTGGACCGGGTGCTGGGCGGCGGCATCGTGGAGGGCGGGCTGATGCTCATCGGCGGGGACCCGGGCATCGGCAAGAGCACGCTGCTGCTGCAGGTCTGCGCCCATCTGGCGGAGGCCGGGAAGCGGGTGCTGTATATCTCCGGCGAGGAATCCGCCCGGCAGATCAAGCTGCGGGCCAACCGGCTTAATGTTTCGGTACCGAACCTTTATGTGCTGGCGGAAAACGCCCTGGACGCCGTGGAGGAAAAGATCCGCGCCCTCCAGCCGGACGTGGCCGTCGTGGACTCGATTCAGACCATGTACCGTCCGGAAATGGCCTCCGCCCCCGGCTCCGTTTCCCAGATCCGGGAAGGCACGAGCCTGCTCCTGCGCCTGTGCAAGGAAACCGGCACCTCCATCTTCCTCGTGGGCCATGTGACGAAGGAGGGCGCCATCGCCGGCCCCCGCATGCTGGAGCACATGGTGGACGTGGTGCTGTACTTCGAGGGCGACCGGCAGCAGGACTACCGCCTGCTGCGGGCGGTGAAGAACCGCTTCGGCTCGGTGAACGAGCTGGGGGTCTTCCGCATGACCGGCCAGGGCATGCAGGTCGTGCCCAATCCCAGCGAGGAGCTGCTGTCCCACCGGGCCAAGGGCACCAGCGGCAGCGCCGTGTTCTGCGGCCTGGAGGGCTCCCGCCCGCTGCTGTGCGATGTGCAGGCCCTGACCAGCCAGACCTATTACGGCACGCCCCGGCGCACGGTCTCCGGCGCGGACAGCGGCCGCGTGGCGCTGCTGCTGGCGGTGCTGGAGAAGCGGGCCGGCCGGCGGACGTATAATCAGGATGTGTATATCAACGTGGCCGGCGGCCTGGAGCTGTCCGAGCCCGCCGCGGACCTGGCGCTGTGCGCCGCCGTGGCCTCCAGCCTCCAGGAGGAGGCCATCGGCCCGGAGGTCGCCGTGATGGGCGAGGTGGGCCTGGCGGGGGAGGTGCGCAACGTGCCCCAGTGCGACCGCCGCGTCGCCGAATGCGCCCGCCTGGGCTTCACGACGGTGATCGTGCCCCGGGCCAACGCCCGCACCATCCGCGCGCCGGAGGGCGTCCGCGTGGTCGGCGTGGACACGGTGGCGCAGGCGCTGAGCGTGCTGTTCTGAGGGTCAGGCCGCGAGGACGGAAAAAACAGGGCCGGAGCTCTTCTCCGGTCCTGTTTTCATAGGGTCTTCATTTCCCCCGAGCGGCGCGGCCTTACTGCAGCGCCTGGTACGTGGCCTCGTCCTCGTACTGGCGGGTGTAGAGGCGGTAGTAGGGGCCCCTGGCCGCCAGCAGCTCCTCATGCTTTCCGCGCTCCACGATCTTGCCGTCCCGCACCACGAGGATCAGATCCGCGTTGCGCACGGTGGACAGCCGGTGGGCGATGACCAGGGAGGTCCTGCCCTGAATGACGGTTTCGATGGCCGCCTGAATCTTCGCCTCCGTCAGGGTGTCCACCGAGGCGGTGGCCTCATCCAGCACCAGGATGCGGGGATTGGCCAGAATGGCCCGGGCGAAGGAAATCAGCTGCTTCTCGCCCGTGCTCAGCAGATCGCCGCCCTCGCCCACGTCCGTGTCGATGCCCTTCTCCATCCGGGCCACGACCTCGTCCGCGGAGACCAGGCGCAGCGCCCGGTCGATCTCCTCCTGCGTGGCGTTGGGATTGCCGTAGAGCAGGTTCTCCCGGATCGTGCCGGAGAACAGATGCGGCGTCTGCAGGACGTAGCCGATGGCGCTGTGCAGCCAGAGCTGGCTGCGCTCCCGGGCATCCCGCCCGTCGATCAGCACCCGGCCGGAGGTGGGCTCGAAGAACCGGCACACCAGGTTGACCAGGGTGCTCTTGCCCGCGCCGGTCTCGCCGACGATGGCGATGTTGCTGCCGAAGGGGATGTCCAGGTTGAAGTGCTCCAGCACGTACTCATCCCCGTCCGGGTAGCGGAAGCTGACATCCTCGAAGGTGATGTCGCCCCGCAGGGGCTCCCAGTTCTCCCGCTTCGGATCGAAGCTGTCGCCGTATTTCGCGATGACCTCCGGCGAATCCGTCACGTCGGATTCCGTGCCCAGCAGGCGGGTCAGCCGCTCGATGTTGACCTGGGTCGTGATGACGTCGGAAATCGCGTCCACGATCCACCGGACCGGCTCCATCATGCCCTGGGCATAGCTCATGAACATGCTGAAGGTGCCCACCTCCGCCGCGGCGATGGCGCCGCCCTTCCACAGCACGATCGCCAGCGCCAGGGAGGAGGCCAGGTTCATCGTCACCGCGAAGGCGCCGCGCAGCCGGGCGGCCCGGATGCTGCTCTGCTTCATGTGGGCGGTATCCCCCACGAAGTCCCGGGTCATCCGGTTCTCAATCACCAGGGTTTTGATGGTCTTCGCGCCGGTAATGCCCTCGTTGAAATCGCTGGTGATCTGGCTGTTCAGCTCCCGGATCCGGCGGTTGGCCAGGATCAGCTTCTTCTGGAACACGGAGAACAGCACCACCAGCAGCGGCAGAATCAGCATCACCAGCAGCGCCAGCCGGAGGTTGATGATCAGCATCACCGCCAGCGAGCCCACCAGATAGGTGATATGCCACACGCAGTCCATCAGGCTCCAGGACACGAGGGAGCCGATGCGCCCCGTGTCGCTCATGATCCGGGAATGAATATAGCCCACGCTGTTCTGATTGTAGTAGCTGAAGGACAGGGTCTGCAGATGATTGAACGCCGCGCCCCGCAGGTCCCGGTTCACCCGGACCTCCGTGGCCATGGCGCCCTTGCAGGCGATGTAGTTCG
>CAMNCR010000207.1 GCA_946534455.1 uncultured Clostridia bacterium
GCTTGAATGGAAACCCTTTGGAATCTTTTTTGCCAGATCTTTTTCAATTCCTCGGAAATCCTGGATATCGTGCTTGCCGCGCTGTATATGGCCGGTGTGTGGGGTTTGCTGCAGAAATCCGGCCTCCATGGCTGGCAGGCGCTGATTCCCGGCGTCCGGGAATATCAGCTGGCGCGCTGCGCGGGGCGGGAGCCTGAGGGGCGCGTCTACAGCATCGTGACCGTCCTGCAGATTCTGCTCGCGATCATCTCCCTCATGCTCCCGCTCGATGTTGAAGCGCTGGATGATCCCGAGGTATTGGATGCGCTGCTGAACCGCCTGCTGATCCTGTCCGTCATTTCCATCCCGCTCACGATCACCCGGTTCATTTACGGCATCCGGGTCTGGAGCGGCCTCATCCAGGTTTACGGGCAGCGCAAGCGCTGGATGCTTCTGTGCCTCCTGCGCTATACGATGTGGATCCCGGCCATGCTGTGGGGCTTCCTTCCCAGATATCAGCCCTCCTGGAAGGTGGAGGATTTCCGGGCGGAGATGGCCCGGCTCGCCACCTCCGGCAGTGCCAGGGTCATGGATAAGGGGCTGACCGTCAATCTGAACAAGCGCACCGTCTCCGAATTCTTCCAGAAAAAAACGCTCCTCCGGGATATCCACATGAACATTCCCCAGGGGCATATGGTGCTGCTTCTGGGCGGCTCCGGCGCGGGGAAGACGACCTTCCTGAACGCCATTAACGGGTATGAAAAGGCGGATGCCGAGGTCATGCTGAACGGAAACAACATGTACACCCAGTATAAGAAGATGCAGTACGAGGTGGGCTTTGTCCCGCAGAGCGAAATGATGCGGGGAAAGGACACCGTGCTGAACACGCTGCTGGATGCCGCCAGCCTCCGCCTGCCCAAGGATGTCTCCCCCCGGCTGCGGCGGGAGCGGGTGAACGAAGTCATGGATATCTTCGGCCTCAAGCCGGTTCAGAACAACCTGGTGGAAAAGCTCTCCGGCGGCCAGAAAAAACGCCTCTCCATTTCCATGGAGTTCATCAGCAATCCTTCCCTGTTCATTCTCGATGAACCCGACTCGGGCCTGGACGGCGTCATGGCCCGGGAGCTGTTCGTGCAGCTCCGGAAGATCGCCGATACCGGCAAGATCGTCATCGTCATTACCCATACGCCGGACCGGGTCATCGATCTGTTTGACGACGTCATCGTGCTGGCGAAGGATTCCGCGCGCACCGGACGGCTGGCCTATTACGGCAGCATCGAGGAGGCCAGACAGTTCTTCCAGCGGGATACGATGGAGCAGATCGTCAAGTCCGTCAACCGCCGGGAGGAGGGCGGCGACGGGCTCGCGGACGAATTTGTCATGAAGTTCGCCGGAAGGGCGGAAAACGGTGCGGAGGTGCAGTATGTCTGAGACACGTGTGAACAGTTCGCCCCGGCAGATCTCGATCCGTCACCGGGGGCGCGGAGCCCAGGTGCTCATCTATTTCGGCAAGCTTTTGCGGATGTTCCTCTATCAGAACGACTGGAAGGTGCTGCCCATGGCGGCGCTCATCGCCGGCCTGGTCGGCATGGTGACCCGGAAATCCTTCTTTGTCAACATGGAAGGATCGCTGATGGGGTCCTTCGCCGTCGTGTGCGTCTGCATCTGGAACGGCTGCTTCAACTCCATTCAGGTCATCTGCCGGGAGCGGGACGTCATCAAGCGGGAGCATCGGTCCGGCATGCATATTTCCTCCTACATCGCGTCTCACATGATGTATCAGGCGCTGCTGTGCCTGGCCCAGACCCTGATCACCCAGTACGTCACCTCCCTCGTCGGCGTCCAGTATCCCAGTGAGGGGCTGATCACCTCCTCCTTCTTCCTGGACTTCATGCTTTCCATGTTCCTGATCACCTTCGCGTCGGACATGCTTTCCCTGTGGGTCTCGGCCCTGGCGCACAATACCACCACCGCCATGACCATCATGCCCTTCGTGCTGATCTTCCAGCTGGTCTTTTCGGGCGGCATGCTGACTCTGCCCGAGTGGACCCGGCCCATGACCTATTTTACGCTCTCGAATCCCGGCCTGAAGGTGCTCGCCGCGCAGGCGGACACCAATCACCGGCCCTATGCCACCATTTCCAAGCTGGTCGGCAAGATGCGGGACAGTGAAATCAATGCCTCCGTTACCATAGGTCAGGTGCTGGGCCTGCTGCAGCAGAAGGAGAATCCCGCCGTCGCGGAGCTCCGTGCCAGGGAGCTGGGCCGGGAGCTGACTCTGGGAGAGGTGATGGACGCGCTGGAGGGCTCTTCCACCTTTGCCGCTCTGAAGCAGGAACCCATTCTGGAGGATGTCACGCTGGAGAGCGCGCTTCAGACCCTGCTGCAGTCGGACGCGTTCAGCGCGGTGACCGGCAAAACGATTCCCCTGACCGGGATGACCCTGGAGACGGTTCTCAGGACCCTGCTCAGCTCGGAGGAGGCGAAGCCGCTGCTGGCGCAGAAGCTGCTTCCCATGTCCACCCTGGGGGACCTGCTGGACACCCTCAACGTGTCGGGCCTGATGGAAAAGTACAGGGAGACCGCGATTGATGCCTCCATGACCGTGGGAGAGCTTGTGGATCTCCTGGCCAGCAATGAGGATGTCCGGGCCCGCTGGGATACGCCCATCTCGCTGCACACCAACCTGGGCTATGTGCTGGATCTGGTCGGCGAGGAGCGGATCAAGTCCTTCCTGGAGGGGGAAGCCGCACGGGCCAGCTATGTGGCCGACTATGAACTCACACCCGAAAACATCTTCAAATACTGGAGCAGTCTGATCGCCTTCATTTTCATCTTCGCCCTGCTGGCCATGGTGACGCTGGAATTCATCGACAAGGATAAGCGCTGAGCCCCGGCTCCCGCGCGGAATTCGGAAGCAATCAAACCCCAGTCGCAAAACAGCCGCCGGCAGGATCATGCAGACCCTGCCGGCGGCTGTTATCGTATGGGACCCGCCTGATGCGTAGGCCGGGTCCCTGGCTGATCAGTCCTCCGCGTCCAGCGCCTTGATGGAGGCGTCAAAGAGCGCCTCCACCTCCCGGCTCGGAGCCCTGGTCAGCAGGGAGACGCACACCGCCGCCGCCAGGCCGGCCACGAACCCGGGCAGCAGCTCATACAGCCCCGTCCCGGACAGCCAGAGCAGCCAGGCGATATCCGTCACAGCGCCCACCACAATGCCCGCGACCGCGCCGGCAAAGTTGAAGCGCTTCCAGAACAGGCTCAGCAGGATGGCCGGACCGAAGGCTGCGCCGAACACGCCCCAGGCATTGGAAACCAGCGCCATGATGGAGCCCGCCTTCGGATTGGACGCGATCAGAAGGGCAATGACCGAGATCCCCAGCACCACGAAGCGCCCCGTCCAGATCATTTCCCGATCCGAGGTTCTGTTTTTCCGGATCAGCGGCTTATACACATCGCTGGAAAACGCGGAAGCCGCGGAAAGCAGCTGGCTGTCCGCCGTGGACATGGACGCCGCCAGAATCGCGCTGAGGAGCACGCCGGAGAGAATCCCCGGAAAGATGCGGCGAACCATCGTGATGAACACCAGGCTGTCGTCGAAGATCTGCTGATCGTAGCCCAGCATGAGCCGCCCGAAAACGCCCACCAGCGCGGCGAAGATCAGGATCAGCGTCGTCCACGTGATACCGATCCGGGCGGACTTTTTCATGTCCCGCTGGCTCTTCACGGACATGAACCGGATGATGATATGCGGCATGCCGAAGTAGCCCAGGCCCCAGGCCAGACCGGACAGCACATCCTGCCAGTTCGTGAACAGCGTGAAATAGGTGGGCGTTTCCGCCAGCACCTCGCCGGTTGCCTCCGTCAGATGCGAGGCGGCGAAAATCGGCGCCACCAGCAGGGCCCCCAGCATCAGCATGCCCTGGAAGAAATCCGTCCAGGACACCGCCGAAAAGCCGCCCAGGAAGGTATAGCTGATGATGATCGCGGCGGCCAGGTACATCGCCAGCTGCGAGTCCATCCCGATGACCGTGCTGAACAGCGTCCCCGCGGCCTTAATGGAGCTGGCCGCGTAGATCGTGTAGGCCACCAGGAAAATCACCGCGCAGATCACCTGCAGCGCATAGGATTTGGATTTGAAGCGTTTGGTCAGATACTGCGGGATGGTGATCGCGTCCTCCGCCTGAATCGAGAAGGCGCGCAGGCGCGGCGCCTCGAAAATCCAGCTCAGCGCGTAGCCGATGGCCAGCCCGATGGCGATCCAGAGCTGCCCCAGGCCCAGCGCGTAGATCGACGCGGGCAGGCCCATGAGCACCCAGGCGCTCATATCCGAAGCGCCGGCGCTCAGCGCCGAAACCCACGCGCCCATCTTCCGGCCGCCCAGAAAATATTCCTTCTCCCCGCCGTTCCTGGTTTTCACGAAGAAATAGACCCCGATGCAGATCATGGCAAGCAGATAAAGCACAAAGACCACGATTTCCGCCGTATTGCTCATTCCGTCCATCCCCTTCCGGTATTCATGGGCGTATTGTAGCATATTGTGGCGTTCAGGGCTGTTTTTTCAACGCTTTTCCTGCTTTCCTGCCTTCTCACAGATCGGAAACCTGCAGCTGATCGCACGATTCCAGGGCTCCCTCGTGCGCGACGACGCAGATGGCGCCGTCCCGTGCGAAGGCATCCAGCCACGTGCCGCAGGCAATCAGATCCTCCCGGCTGGTGTGCAGCACCTCCTGTCGAATCCGCTCCGCCTCCGCCCGGGTCAGCCCGGTCATGTACCGCTGATCCGCCTGCGCACCCTTCTCCCGGGGGCTCAGCAGCGGATTCAGCTCATTCAGGGAGGAAATGATATATTTGTCGAGATTTTCTCCGCTCTCCGCGAATTCCCGCAGGAAGGCGGACATGCCGGCATCCACCGCGAGGGTTTTTCCCGGCGTCGGATCGCGGTAGGAATAGGAAAAGAGATTGCCCGAGCGATCCACCGAGAGCCCGGCCCCGTAAGCGCCGCCCTGTACCCGCACCCGGTTCCAGAGATAGCCGAGGCTGATGATGCTGGCAGCCACCCACATGCTGCCCGTGAAGGTCAGTCCGCATTTCCCGAGATGATATCCCCGCACGGCATATCCGATCTGCGCCGGAATCCGATAGCCCGCCCGGGCGGGCTTGTCCACCCGGTAGGCCGCCGCCTCCGGCGCGGCCTCTCCCTCCGGCAGCGCTGCCACCAGGGGAGTCACGTCCACCTCGTCATCGCTGGTCACGCTGATCAGCATGCGCTTTCTGCATACCCCCCGGGCCAGCGCATCCTCCATCGCGGCGCGAAACGCGGGCAGGGTGCCCTCCGGATCCCGGGAAAGGGCGTGCAGGCAGCGCACCATTTCATCCCCCTCCAGCGCGTTTCGAACCGCATTTTCCGCCGAATAGCGGCTGAGGGTTTCCCGCGCGCCGATGACGTGCCCGGCGCTGACGATCCGCTGGCGTACGCCCAGCTCCGTCTGCTGCATGATCTCGTTGATCCGGTCTGCCTGGTCGAAGCGGGTGGACGTGAGAATTTCCGCCAGCAGCCGCTGCGCCCGGTCCGCCTTCTCCCGCAGCACGCTCGCATAGGCCACCAGATACGGCGTGCAGGTTTCCGTCTCCCCCCGCCGGGAGCACGGCACAATCGCAAAGCCCAGGGATCCCGTGTCCCGCTTGATTTCCAGTTGAAGCGAGGCGGCATCATGCTGCGCCGTGGGCAGCTTGCCCAGCAGTCCCGTCAGCCCCGCCGCCAGCTTCAGCTGCTCCAGAGACAGATCCGCCAGGGAAAAATAGGCCCGCAGATGGACGACCCCGTTGCAGGCAATCCGGTGCTGCAGCCGCGTCACACCCAGGCAGCGGTCCGTTTCCGTCCCGATCCATTCCGGCTCCACGTCCGCGTCCGCCTTGGTCAGCATGGGCAGCGTCCGCAGGCTTTCCTCCGAATCAGGCGTCTGCTGCCAGTTCTCGAGCGTGCTGAGCATCCGCTCCTGCGCCTTTCGCTCCGCCGGCGACCATCCCGCGGTCACCGCCGCCACCCGGGCCTCCTCCCGCGCTCTTCTTTCCTCTCCCAGCGTGTGAGAGGGGCGCGCGCGCAGCAGTGCCAGCCCTTCCTCGTTCAGCAGCATATCCGCCGCCAGAGCGTTCATCCGCCCGTCCTCCAGCATGGCCCGAACGCTGCGGACCAGCGGTTCCGCGGTCAGCGCCTCCATCGGGTCTCCCCCGTACAGCCAGGTGCCCATGCTGCGAATGCACCGTCCAATGCCCTGGGGTTCCGCCTCCTCGCGAAGATAATAGATCGCCCGGTTCAGGGAAGCCTCCGCCGCGTCCCGGTCCAGGCCCTCGCGAGCAATCCGCTCGCCCATGGTCCGGATCGCTTCCCGGATCTCCCGCTCCGCTCCGTCCCGGATCCGTTCGGCGTGAATCGTGATCCAGCTCTGGTATCCCGTATCGTCCAGGGTGATCGTCAGATCCTGGGCCAGCTCCCGCTCCAGGATCATCCGCTTCAGCGGCGCCTCGTTGTTGCCCGTCAGCACATCGCAGATGATCCCCCGGGCCATGTTTTCCGCCCGGTCCCGCCAGAGGCCGACGATGCGGCTCAGCACCAGGTGTCCCTTGTTTTCGAGATCCTCCTCCTGCCCCAGCTCATATTCAATCTCCGCCTCGGAAGCCACCGGCGTCTGCGGCGTGAAGACCGGCAGATCCGTCCGTTTCCCGTACCGGCTCAGATATCTGTCCAGCAGCTGCAGCATATCCTCCATGGGGACCGCTCCATCCAGATAGATCCGGGCATTGGAGGGATGATAGTGCCGGTGATATGCTTCCTGAAACTGTTCGAAGCTCAGATCCGGAATGTGCTCCGGATCTCCGCCGGAATTCCAGCCGTAGCCGGTGTCCGGGAACAGCTGACGGACCGTCTGCTCCTCAATCACGGTATCCACGTCGCTCATGGAGCCCTTCATTTCGTTGAACACCACGCCCTTGTAGGTCATCCGGCCTTCCTCGTCGGGCTCGATATGCCAGCCCTCCTGGCGGAAGATCTTTTCCTCCCTGGCGCAGAACGGAGCAAACACCGCGTCCAGATAGACCTCCGTCAGATTCAGCAGATCCCGGTCATTGCGGCTGGAAACGGGGTACAGGGTCATGTCCGGAAAGGTCATGGCGTTCAGAAAGGTGCTCATGCTGCTCTTGAGCAGCTCCACAAACGGCTCCCGCACGGGAAACCGCTCGCTGCCGCACAGCACGCTGTGCTCCAGAATGTGAAACACGCCCGTGTCGTCCTGCGGGAGGGTGGTAAAGCCAATGCTGAACACCTTGTTCTCCGCCCCGTTATCCAGCCAGAACAGATCCGCTCCGGTCTTTTCATGGATCATGCGGATGCCGCGGCCGTGAAGCTCCTCCGACGCCTGAATATGAGTCACGCGAAAGCCGCTGCAAACCTGATCCTTCTGCCACGCCATGCCCTTCATCTCCTTTTCCCAATCCCTCCCATTGTATGACATTCCCTCCGGTTGTCAAGGAGGATTCTTGCCCTTCTGACCGCGCGTCCCCGCTTTTTTCACCCGGAGAGAAAGCAGGATTTTTTGTCTTTCCGTTGTATATTATTCATATCAACCCCTGCCCGGGAGAAAGGAGCCGCACCATGACCGTTCGTGAACAGACGGAAGCGAATGAATACCTGCTCCTCTCCCCCTACGCCGCCCACGCCGCGGAGTCCGCGGGCAGGCAGACTCCCCTCTCCCCCTGCGATCTGCGCACGGTGTATCAGCGGGACCGGGACCGGATCATTCACTGCAAGGCCTTTCGCCGCCTGAAGTTTAAAACCCAGGTCTTTCTCTCTCCCGAGGGGGATCACTATCGCACCCGCCTGACCCATACCCTCGAGGTGGCCCAGGTGGCGCGGACGCTGGCCCGTTCCCTGCGCCTGAACGAGGATCTGACAGAGGCCATCGCCCTGGGGCATGATCTCGGGCACACCCCCTTCGGCCATATCGGAGAACGGACGCTGGATCATCTCCTGGAGGATGGCTTCCGTCACAACGAGCAGAGCCTGCGCGTGGTGGACTGCCTGGAGCGGGACGGTCATGGTCTGAATCTGACCGCCGAGGTCCGCAACGGCATTCTCTGTCATTCCGGGCCCCGCCTTCCGGAAACGCTGGAGGGCGAATGCGTCCGCCGCGCGGATCGGATCGCCTACCTGAATCATGATCTGGATGACGCGCTTCGGGCCGGCATTCTCAAGCCCTTCGAGCTGCCCGGGGACTGCCTTCGCGTGCTGGGTCAGACCCACGGCGAGCGGATTAATACCATGATCACCGATATCATTCAGGAGAGTGCCGGCAGGCCGGCCATTCAGATGAGCAGCCGGGTCCAGGGCGCCATGGACGGCCTGCGGGAGTTCATGTTCGAGCGGGTCTATCGGGACGGATGGCGGGATCCGGAGGAAGCCCGCTGTGACACGCTGCTTCGCCATCTGTTCGAGTATTATTGCGCCCATCCCGTGGAAATGCCGGAGGAATTCGTCATGATCGGCTATCGGGACGGGATTGAGCGCAGCGTGGCGGATTTCCTGTCCTGCATGACGGACCGGTACGCGACCCGCGCCTTTTCCCGCCTGTTCATGCCCTCCGCCTTTCCTGCCTTCTGACCGGAGCCTGTCTTCCCGCCGCCTGTATGCGGACTGTATCGCCAAAAGGGAGATGCCTTATGCCCTATAGATTCCCCTCCGCCTGGCTGGACGAGCTTCGGTCCCGGTCCGACCTGGTTCAGATTGTTTCCGGCTATGTGCAGCTGAAAAAGGCCGGCCATCGCTACTGGGGGCTCTGCCCCTTCCACGGGGAGAAAACCGCGTCCTTCTCCGTCGATTCGGAGCGCCAGCTGTATTACTGCTTCGGCTGCAAGGCCGGCGGCGATGTGATTCACTTCGTCATGGACATCGAGCGCTGCGATTTTCATGAAGCGGTGGAAACGCTGGCGGAGCAGGCCCATCTTCCCCTGCCGGAGATGGAGCGCTCTGAGGAATACGAGCGGATCCGCTCCGAGCGGGAGCGGCTCCTGAACGCCAACCGTCTGGCCGCCCGGTTCTATCACGAAACCCTGTACCGTCCCGAGGGCGCCGCGGCCCTGGCCTATCTCCGGAAGCGCGGGCTGTCGGACAGCGTCATCCGCCGCTTCGGCCTCGGCGCCGCGCCGGATCGCTGGTCCTCCCTGACGGATTATCTGGTATCCCAGGGCTACTCCCTCCAGGAGCTGCAGCGGGTCGGTCTGAGCGGCCTGAAGGAGCGGAAGGACGCCGACCCGGGCGACACGCGTCCCCGCCAGTGGGGATATGATGTGTTCCGCAACAGAGCCATGTTTCCCATCATCGACCTGCACGGCAATGTGATCGCCTTCGGCGGGCGTGCCCTTTCCAAGGATGAGGAAAGAAAATATCTGAACACCTCGGATACGCCGATTTTCAACAAGCGCCTGGGCGTTTACGCGGCCAATCTGCTCCGGAAGCAGCGGCATCTGGAGCGCGTCATCCTGGTGGAAGGCTATATGGATGTCATCGCCCTGTCCCAGTTCGGCGTGGAGGGGGTCTGCGCCACCCTGGGCACCGCCCTGACCAATGAGCAGGCCCGGCTTCTGCACCGGTTCGCGCCCCAGGTCTTTCTGGCCTATGACGGGGATTCCGCCGGCCAGCATGCCATCCTCCGCGGGCTGGATATTTTTGCCGCGGAGGGCATTCCGGCCCGGGTGCTCGATTTCCCGGACGGTCTCGATCCGGATGAATTCATCCGCCGGGACGGCATTGAGGGATTCCGTGCCCTGCCCTCCCTTTCGCCCGCGGCCTTCCGTCTCCGGCGCCTGCGGGATCAGTATGATCTGTCCGACCCGGAAAACCGGATCACCTTCGCGCGGGAAGCCTCCCGGATCATCAGTCCCCTGGATCCGGTCGAGCGCGAGGTCTTTCTGAAGGAGCTCTCCGTGCAGACGGGCTTCACCCGGGAGGTGCTGCTGGAGCAGGTCATGAAGGAACAGAAGGATCATCCTCCGGCCGCCGCGCCCGCCGCCCCCCGGAAGCCGCGGGTCAGGCGGGATGCCGAACCGGTCTCCGAAATCACCCGGGCGCAGGAAACCCTGCTCAGCCTGGCCGCCATGGCACAAATTCCGGAAGATGTCGTCAATGAAAAGGATTTTGAGGATCCGGAGTTGAAATCTTTATATATGGCTCTGGCCAGTGGAACGCCCGCGGCCGCTCTCGTCAGTCAGGCCGTGGACGACGAAACGCGATCCCGGTACACCCGTATTCTGATCGCCCAGGAATCCCTGAGCACGGATCAGATTCTCACCATGGCGCATGAGTGCGTCAACCGTATCCGCAAAGCCCGGATTGAATCACGGCTGCAGGAGATTATGTCACAGCTGGGCACGCTGACTCAGGAGGAGGAACGGCGCGCCCTTCTCGCCGAAGCGCAGGAGCTTTCCGCTCAGAATCAGCGGCTGTCCCGTTCCTCCTCCCTCTGACTGCTTCACCCTCTGACACGCCGGCCTCCGGGCCTGGAAAGGAGCGATTCCCTTGGCCACGCTTTCACCCGAAACCCGAAAAACCAAGCTGGACGAGCTGTACGAGTTTGGTAAATCCAAAGGCACCCTCACCTACAAGGAGATCATGGATCGCCTGATGGAAATGGAAATGGATCCGGATCAGCTGGATAAGGTGCTGGAAACCCTCGATGCCTACGGCGTCACCGTCACCAACGACGCGGACTCGCAGGATGATGCCTCCCTGGCGGAGGACGCCCTCGGCGCGGAAGGCTCCGTCAAGGATGACGCCGCGTCCGATGGCATCGATCTGTCCATGCCCGAAGGCATCAGCATCGATGATCCCGTGCGCATGTATCTCAAGGAAATCGGCAAGGTGCCTCTGCTCACCGCCGAGGAGGAGATCGAAATCGCCAAGCGGCTGGAGCAGGGCGATGAAAGCGCCAAGCAGAAGCTGGCGGAAGCCAATCTGCGCCTGGTGGTTTCCATCGCCAAGCGCTACGTGGGTCGCGGCATGCTCTTCCTGGATCTGATTCAGGAGGGCAATCTGGGCCTGATCAAGGCCGTCGAGAAGTTCGACTACCGCAAGGGCTTCAAATTTTCGACCTATGCCACCTGGTGGATTCGTCAGGCCATCACCCGTGCCATTGCCGACCAGGCCCGGACCATCCGCATCCCGGTGCACATGGTCGAAACCATCAACAAGCTGATCCGGGTGTCCCGTCAGCTGCTGCAGGAATACGGCCGGGAGCCTACGCCGGAGGAAATCGCCAAGGAAATGGGCATCTCCGAGGCCAAGGTGCGGGAAATCATCAAGATCGCCCAGGAACCCGTCTCCCTGGAAACCCCCATCGGCGAGGAGGAGGACAGCCATCTGGGAGATTTTATCCCCGATGAGGACGCTCCCGCCCCTGCCGAAGCCGCTTCCTTCGCCCTGATGAAGGAGCAGCTCATGGAGGTGCTGGACACGCTCACGCCCCGGGAGGAAAAGGTGCTCCGCCTCCGCTTCGGCCTGGACGACGGGCACCAGCGCACCCTGGAGGAGGTCGGCAAGGAATTCAACGTCACCCGGGAGCGAATCCGGCAGATCGAGGCCAAGGCGCTGCGGAAGCTGCGCCACCCTTCCCGCAGCAAAAAGCTGAGAGACTATCTGGATTGACGGAAGACCGTTCCTGCCCCCTGCCCCTCCGGACAGGGGGCTTCCTTTTCGGTTTTCCGATGCTTCTGTGGAAGGGAGTTGATCCCCTTGGATGACCGGCTGTCGCTGGCCTGCTCGCTGTATGATCCCTGTGAACTGGGAGCGGATATCGGCACGGACCACGGCCTTCTGCCCGCCGCCCTGCTGCAGGGCGGAATCTGTCGGAGGATGATCCTGACGGATATCAGTCCGTCCGCTCTGGAAAACGCCCGGGGAGAAATGATCCGCTGTCGCCTCCTCCCCCGGGTCTCCCTGCGGCTGGGGGACGGGCTTGCCCCGCTGGAGGAAGCCTGCGGCATGATTTCCATCATGGGCATGGGGGGACGAACCATCCGCGACATCCTGCTCGCCGGCGCGGATCGCCTGCGGGGAGCCTCCCTGCTGCTGTCCGCCCATACCGATCTTCCCCTCATCCGCCAGACGGTGCAGGAAATCGGTTACCATCTCGACCGCGAGGAGCCGGTGCTCTCCGCAGGCAGGTTTTACCTTCTTTTCCGGGCCCGCCCCGGCGCTCACCCCCTGTCTCCGCAGGCGCTCCGCCTGGGAGACAGGCTCTTTTCCTCTGCCTCGCCGCTGCTTCGGCCCTATCTGGCGAGGCGACGGGAAATCCTGTCGGAACGCCTGGCGGGTCTTCTTCGCGCGGACACCCCTGACGCCGCTCAGATTCGGATCTGTCAGGAGGATCTGGCCTTCTATGACGCTTTTCTGGAGGAGGAGCCATCATGACCGTACAGGAAATTTATCAGCTGATTGACGCCGCCGCCCCCTTTGAAACCCAGGAGTCCTGGGATAATTCCGGACTGCTCGTCGGCTCCCCCTCCCGGGAAGTCACCGCGGTGCTGTTTGCCCTGGATGTCTCGCAGCCGGTCATCGATGAGGCCCTCGCCTGCGGCGCCCAGCTGATCGTCACCCATCACCCGCTGATGTTCTCCCCGCGGCAGCGGCTCACCGACGAGGACTATGAAGGACGCCTGCTGCTCCGGCTGGCCCGCCATGAGCTTTCGCTCATCGCGGCACACACCTGCCTGGACCGCGCGCCGGGCGGCATGAATGACACCCTGGCCGCCCTGTGCGGCCTGGAAAACCTGCGCGGCGAAGGCTTCATCCGGGTCGGAACGCTTCCCGCCGCGCTCTCCGCGGAGGCGCTGGCCGCCCAGCTGTCGCTTGCCCTGGGGGATACCGTCCGCGTCCTGGGCCCCGGGGACCGCACGGTCTCCTGTCTGGGGCTGTGCAGCGGCGGCGGAGGCGGCGAGTGGGAGCAGGCCGCCGCCCTCGGGTGCGATGCCTTTCTCAGCGGGGAAATCCGGCATCACCACGCGCTGGCCATGGCCGACGCGGGCATTGTCGCCTTCGAATGCGGACATGCTGCCACGGAGCGCCCGGGGATCCTCGTGCTGGCCGATGCTTTACAAAACGCATTTGATACGATAGAATGTAAGGTACGGATTATTAAGTCCGAGGTGGATTCGTATTCCTTTCCGCCGGTTGATCCAGGCTGATTCCCCGCCTTCTGTGGGATCCTGGATCCACTGACAGCGGGCATGCGGATCAGTAAGGAGGTTTCCCATGGATAAGTTTGAAGCCTTATGGGCATACCAGGCCGAGGATATGAAGGCGGACGCCATCGCCAACGCCATCAAGAGCTCCCCCATCCGGCTGAATCTGGAAAAGGCGAGAGATTTCATTCTCGAGCGTCAGAAACAATATAAGCAGATCGAAGATGAGATTGCCGGCATGGCAGACCGGAAGGATGTCATCGCCCAGGCGGTGTCGCACTCCGAATCACAGCTCAGCAGCCTTCAGCAGCGCTTTGACGCCAATCCGCCCCAGACCGCGGAGGAGATCAAATCCTTCCTGGCCGAGGTCAGCCGCTGCCGGGATACCATCCGCCAGTATGAAGCCGAAATCAGCCGCATCGTCCGGGAAACCACGGGCCATGAGAAGCTTCAGCGGACCGTCCGCATGGAAGCCGCCAACGCCAAGAAGAATTTCGACCAGCTCAAGGCCGACTATGAGGCGGAATCCAAAATCAAGAAGGAGGAGCTGGAGGCGCAGCGTGCCAGGGTCCGGGATCTGGTGCCCACCGTCGACCCGGAGCTGCTGGAGGAATACAACGCCATCAAGCGGCATATTTCTCCGCCGGTTTCCCGCCTGATTCACGGCCAGTGCTCCGGCTGCAACACCTCGCTCCCCTCCGCCGTTTCCAGCCGGATCAAGGGAGGAACGCAGGTGGAGTGCGAGACCTGCGGCCGCATCATCATTCCCTGACCTGAAC
>CAMNCR010000208.1 GCA_946534455.1 uncultured Clostridia bacterium
CAAGGTGCTCCCCCTGCCCCAGCGGGAGGGCAAGATCCTGCCCGAGGCGCTGCAGTCCTTTCTGGAGACCTTTTTTGCCGACGGAAATCACGAGCATATGGTCTTTCCCGGCATGGTCTATCTGTCCCATCCCACGGAATACGGCACCCTCTATTCCCGCGCGGAGCTGGAGCGGATTGCCGGCATCTGCCGGGCCTACTCCATCCCGCTGTATCTGGACGGCGCCCGCCTGGGCTACGCGCTCATGAGCCCCGCCTCCGATCTGCCCCTTCCGGAGATCGCCCGCCTCTGTGACGTCTTTTATATCGGCGGCACCAAGGTCGGCGCCCTGTGCGGAGAGGCAGTGGTCTTCACCCGGGAAAACCGGCCCGCTCACTTTCTGACCTCGGTCAAGAAGCGGGGCGCGCTGCTGGCCAAGGGGCGCCTTCTGGGCGTGCAGTTCGACGCCCTGTTCACCGATGACCTCTACCTTCGCATCGGCCGTCACGCCATCGAGATGGCGCGGCAGCTGGAGCAGCTGCTGCGGGAGGCCGGCTGCGTCTTTGCCCTCCGGTCCCCCACCAATCAGCAGTTCATCATTCTGGAAAACCGGCAGCTGGAGCAGCTCCGGCGGGATGTCGCCTTCAGCTTCTGGGAAAAGGCGGATGAAACCCACACCGTCATCCGTCTGGCCACCAGCTGGTCCACCACCCAGGCGGATCTGGACGCGCTGCGCGCGGCGCTCCGGCAGCTTTCCTGAATTCCCTTACCGTCCTTCGCGGGTCCGGGTCAGATCCTGGACCCATTTATATTTCCGGAACCGGATCATCACCCAGGGAATTTTCCCCACCTCATCCAGGCAGGTGCAGGCATAAACCGCCAGCACCGGCCAGTGAAAAACAAAGGCTCCCAGCAGCGCCAGGGGAATCGCCAGGCCCCACATGCAGACCGCCAGGCTGTACACGTCAAAGACCGTATCGCCGCCCCCGTCCAGCACGCCGTTGATCGTCACCGTGTTGACGCAGCGGCCGATCATGTACACCGCCATGATGATCATCATGCCCGTCAGGATTTCCCGGGCCGCGTCCGTCAGCAGCACCATGCGGACCACCAGGGGCGTCAGCAGGAGCACCACCGCCGTGGAGGCGAAGCCGACCACCCAGGAAATGTTCCTCAGCCGGATGCCGTACGCCTTGCCGCGCTCCAGCCTTCCCGCGCCCAGCTCATTGCCGACCATGATGCCCGCCGCGCTGCCGATTCCGTTGCATACGCAGCAGATCAGGTCGCGCACCACCGCCGCCACGGAGTTGGCTGCCGCCGCGTCCGCGCCCATGTGGCCGATGATCGCCGTGTAGGACGTGAAGCCCACGCCCCAGAACAGACCTCCGCCCAGCAGCGGCAGGCACTGACGCCAGAAGTCCCGCGCCAGCTGCCCGGCGCCCCGCAGGAGATGCCGCCAGTCCGGCCGGATATACGTTTCCCTCCGGGAAATGATCACGCACAGCGCCAGCTCAATCACCCGGGCCAGCGTGGTCGCCGCCGCCGCGCCGCGGGCGTTCATCGCCGGCAGGCCCAGCAGGCCGAAGATCAGGATCGCGTTCAGCACGATGTTGCTGACCACGGCGGCCGAGCTGATGATCGCGCTGGACCGCACATGATCCGACACCTTCATCATCGTCAGATAGCACTGGGAGACCCCCGTCAGCAGATAGGACCATCCCGCGATGCGCAGATAGGCCGCGCCGATGCGAATCAGCTCATCCTCATGGGTGAAAATCCGCATCAGCAGATCCGGCACCCCTTCGCAGGCCAGAAAAAAAAGCAGGGACAGCATCCCGGTGCTGCGCAGCATCAGGTTGAACAGATCCCGCAGCGTCCCCCGGTCTCCCTTGCCGTAGTACTGGGCGCCCAGAATGGAGCCCGCGCCGGTCACCGCCATGATGAACATGTTCTGCACGAACTGCACCTGCGTAGCCAGCGACACCGCCGTCATCTCCGCCTGGGCGATGCGGCCCAGCATCAGCGCGTCCCCCGCCGCCACCGCGGCCAGCATCAGGCTCTGCAGGGCGATCGGCAGAGCCAGCGAGCTCAGCTTCCGATAGAACTGGCGGGTTTCCGGATCCGTTTTTCTCATGCACTGTCCCTCTCTGTCCCAGATTCCGGGCCAGTATAGCATATCCCCGGGCAGCTGAAAACCTCCGCGGCGCATTTTCTTTCCCGCTGCCCGCGGAATCGCCCTGCCCGCCCGGCCTCTCCCGCCGGCGAAGCTCCCTTATTCGTTTGTATACAGTTCCCGCAGCGTTTCCCGCATCTCGTCCTGCCGCGCTTCCATCTCCCTGAGCAGCGTAAACTGCACCCGGGCCCGGTCCAGATTCTGCCCCGGCCGGTGAATTTTATAGTATTTATCCCCGTTCAGGTGATCCGCCAGAAACCGCAGCCCGTTTTCCAGGGTCATCAGCCTCGCGCCGGCCTCCAGGGACATCAGCTCCTCCCCGGACAGCAGGCCTCTCAGCTCCCGCAGAAAGCCGACGGCAAAGGCCCTGAACTTCGGCATCTCCAGATGCACCCGGGACAGGTCCGGCTCGTCCTCCTCCGCGCTGCAGGCGCCCACGCGGATCGCGTCGCCGAAGTCATAGGCCAGCAGGCCCGGCATCACCGTGTCCAGATCCACGACGCACACCGCCTTTCCGGTTGTCCGGTCCAGCAGCACGTTATTGACCTTGGTGTCGTTATGCGCCACCCGAAGCGGCAGCCGGCCCGCCGCCAGGGCATCCACCAGCACCCGCGTTTCCGCTTCCCTTTCCCGGGCAAAGGCCATTTCCGCCGCCACATCCTTCAGCCGTCCGCAGGCATCCGCCGACGCCGCGTCCTCCAGCTGCCGGAGCCTGGCGGGCGTGTCATGAAAGGCGCGGATGGTTTCATACAGCGAGGCGGCTGGAAAGTCCCTGAGCCTGCGGGTAAAGCATCCGAAAGCCCGGCCGCACTCCTCCAGCACGCCCAGATCATCCGGCAGCTCCGGGCTCACCGTATCCGGCACCCGCAGCATGACGCGCCACACTTCTCCCTCCTCGTCCTCCACCCAGGCCTCGCCGGACACGGAGGGAATCAGCCGGATCGTTTCCCGCTCCGGATCTCCGCCCTCCTCCCGGATCCGCGCCCGCAGGTATTCGGTGATGTGCAGCATATTGCTCATCACCTCCCGGGGCCGGATGAAGACATAGCTGTTGATGCGCTGCAGGATATACTGCTGCTTCACGCCCGCCACGGTAATCAGAAAGGTGCTGTTGATGTGCCCGTTTCCGAAGGGCTCCGCGCTGCGGGGTCCCTCCGGCAGCCTGAACCGGTCCAGAAGCCCGGAAATGTTCTTCAAGGGAAAAACTCCTTTCATCGCCTCAGCCCTTGACGCCCCCGGCGGTCAGGCCCGCGGCCAGATGCTTTTCGATCAGCATGAACAGAATCACCACGGGCACCGTTGCCAGCAGCGCCGCCGCGAACAGGTACTGCCATTCGATCATGTTGAAGGATGAAAACTGTGTAATGCCGACGGTGATCGGCCGGTTTGCCGTGGTGGAGATCAGCACCGTGGAGACGGTGTACTCGTTCCAGGCGTTAATGAACACGAAAATCAGCGTGGTCACAATGCCGGGCGCGGCCATCGGCAGCAGGATCCGCAGCATGGCGCCCAGCACGCTGCAGCCATCGATGCAGGCGGCCTGCTCCATCTCGGAGGAAATGGCCACGAAGGTTCCCCGCAGAAGCCAGATGGCAAAGGCCTGATTGAAGGCCGCGTTGATGAACATCAGCCCCAGCAGCGTATCGTTCAGATGCAGCGTGTTCATCAGCCTGGAGATTCCCACCAGCAGCACCACCGGGGAGAACATCTGGCTCATGATCACAAAGCCCAGATACACCTTTCTTCCCCTGAAATCCATGCGGGCCATGGCATAGGCCGCCGGGATTCCGCAGAGCATGGCAATCAGCGTCGCGCCTCCCGCGATCAGCAGGCTGTTGCTCAGATAGCGCAGCACGCCCCGGTCCAGCGTGTCCTTCAGATTGCTGAACACCCACCGTTCCGGCAGAATCCGCCTGAAATACATGTCCGTGGTTTCAGCGTTGCTGCGGAAGGCGGTGATGAACATCACAAAGAACGGATAAAGAATGAACAGCGAGAACAGAATCACGCTGGCATACAGCAGAATCCGCAGCAGCGTTTTCTTCAGCGGTCTCCGGCCGCCCAGCGCGGCGGCGCAGACCGTCAGCCCCGCAGGGAGCATCAGCAGAAGAACGCCGGGACAGACGGAGTAGCTCAGCCCGGAAAGCAGACTGTCCAGCTGCTCTCCCGCCTCCCCGTCAAACAGGAACCGGTCCAGCCCCGGCCGCAGCGCTTCCATGCCCGCGTT
>CAMNCR010000209.1 GCA_946534455.1 uncultured Clostridia bacterium
CCCGCCGGTACAGCGTGCGGGACGCGTCCCGGGTGTTCCACAGGCGGTAGATGGCCGTGGCCTCCGGCAGATCGTACACGCCGGCGATGCCCGCCGTGCGCAGCAGGTAGTCCCAGTCCTCGGTGGTGGTCAGCTCCTCGTCGAAGAGCACGTGCAGATCCCGGAACAGGAACAGCGGGAAGGCCAGGCCCATGAACGGGCAGTAGTTGAGGGACTGCTGGCGCAGGGTCCGGAAGGGCTGGCAGTAGAGGCTGCGGGTGGTGCCGTCGGCGGTGATGCCCTGCCGGCCGTCCGGCTCCGCGGGCAGGGACTGCCAGGGCTGGGTGTAGGCGCCCGCGTGCAGAATCATGCCCTCGTGCTCCGGCAGCGCCGCGTGGAAATCCGCCACCCAGTTGTCGAACACCAGGTCGTCGTCATCCAGGCACACGGCATAGGCGCCGCGGGCGGAGGCGAAGCCGAGATTCAGCGGCGCGCCGCGCTCCCCCTCCTGCAGCCGCAGCAGCCGGATCCGGCGGGACAGGTGGTCGCTCTGGGCGGCGATGAGCCGCTCCAGGCCGGCCACGGCCGCGTCCTCCGCGCGGTGGGCGATCATGACGACCTCGAAATCGGGGTCCGTCTGGGCCTGCAGGCAGAGCAGCACGTCCTGAAGCATGTCCAGGCGCTTGCCCTGGGTGCGGATGATGACGGAGAGAAAGGGGCCGTCCGGCACGGCATTGGCCTCGGCGATGGCCCGGTACCGGGCGTCATACAGGGCGTCGTTGCCGCTGCGGCGGACCCAGTCCAGGCATTCCATGACCGGGCTGTGGGAATGAAGCTTTTCCAGTCCTTGCACCTTGAAGCCTCCTTAAAGCGAATAGCGGTGATCGGTGAACAGCATTCCCCCGGACTGGGGAAAGAAGCGGATGTGGGCAATCCGGTGCTCCGGATCCAGCATCGGGGGCAGCTGGCCGAGGGCTTCCCGCCTCCGGAATTCGGCCGCGGCCTCGTCGGCGCCGTCGTCCCGGCGCTCCACCGCCTGGCGGATGCGCTCCCGGGCGTAGTAGGGATAGGACCACTTCCAGGCCAGCAGCGCGTCGGACAGGATCGTGAAGCGCTTCTCCCCGGTGCCGGCCTCGCTTTTGCCCCGGGAGGACAGATACTTGGAATGGTAGACGCCGGTTTTCGCCTGGTAGCGGATGGTCTTCCCCGCCAGGCGCACGCGCCAGGACAGGTCCACATCCTCGCAGTACATGAAGAAGGTCCGGGTGTCAAAGCCGCCCAGCTCGCGGAACAGCGGCCCGGAAATCAGGAAGCAGGCGCCGCTGCTCCATTCGGTCTCCATCGTCTCCGGATCGAAGGCCTTCGGGTGCTCGACGGGAATCTGCCGGGCCTCCACGATGCCCGTGTCCGCCTGGTCAAAGGGCTCCAGCAGGTCGCACAGCGCCAGCGGGGGCAGGCAGATCTCCGGATTCATGATCAGGTGGTAGTCGGCATCGGCGGACAGGGCCAGGCGGTTGTTCCCCTCGCCGTAGCCGGTGTTTTCCGCGAAGAAGACATATTGCAGCTCCGTCAGATGCGGGCACGCCTGCCGCAGCGCGGCCAGGTCCGCCTCGCTGAACAGGGGCTCCGCCGAGGCGTCTCCCCAGCACAGCCGGATGGCGCTGAAGCGCTCCGCGCCCATTTTCGCGGCCTGATCCACCGTGCGCAGGGCGCGCCGCAGCTCCTCCGCGTCGTTATGGAAAAGCACGGCCTGAATTTGCAGTGTCGGTTTCATCTCTTATCCCTTTCCCCGCAGGCGGTCCCAGATCACGTCGAACACGCCGGCCCAGCCGTAGCGCTTCAGCACCCACTGCGCGGTCTGCCATTTCCGGCCCAGGGCGGTGCTGGCGGTGATCTCCGGCTCCAGCTCCTCCCGGGGAATCGGCAGGTTCAGCAGCTTGCGCAGGTAGACGTTGCTCCGCTGGAAGGGGTCGCCGGTGTCCTGCATGACCCGCCAGCATTCCCGCCAGGCGATGCGCACCTCCCGGTCGATCTTTTCCCCGGAGGCGTAGGCGGCATAGGACCAGGGGGTTTTGGATACCTGGTCCGCGTCGCAGGCCGCGTGCTCCTTCGCATAGTCGTCGTACAGCCGGCGGAAGGCCTGGTTGTCCTCGTCCATCCAGCGGTTCATGCATTCCTGGGCCACGGAGCCGAAGCCGGAGAAGTGAATGAAGCGCAGGGGCATGCCCTGAATCAGCCACTGTCCGTCCGCGCCCTGCGCTACGCTGGTCCCCTTCAGCCCCCAGGGGGCGAAGTCGTACCCGTAGTGCTTCATGACCCGGATGTCAAAAAAGCAGGGCGCCAGATCCATCCAGCGCTGGTCGGTGAAGATGCCCCGCATCATGTCGTCGTAGCAGTATTCCTGCAGGCGCTCGGCCCACCAGTCCACCAGGCGGTGCGCCTCCTCGCTGCCGTTCACCGCCAGAAAGCCCAGGTTGTAGACGCCGTGGGCCGTGCTGGACATCTCCATATCCACGTTGCCGGGGTGCAGCAGATGGGGGCACAGCACGCCGGGCTTTTCCTTCAGCGCGGCCCGCAGCTCCGGAAAATCGCTGTACACGAAGCAGTCCGGATCCAGATAGATGAAGGCGTCCTCCTCCGGATGGGTGGCCTGCAGATACTGCAGGAAGGCCCCCTTCACCGCGGTGGAGGCCTCGACGATGTCATGCTTGAAGATGAAGGCGTCAAAGTCCCCCTTCCACATCTCCCGGGAGAGCACGATGTGGTCAAAGCAGGTGTCCTTCTGCAGGGCCTCCGGAATCTCCCGCTCGGTCAGGCAGAGGTAGAAGGTGGCGTCCGGCAGATGCGCGTGAACGCTCCGGGCCAGGGCCCGGGCCTTGTGGGCATAGTTGGCGCAGATGGATGTGAATATGATCATGCTTTTCCTCCGTTATCCCCGGACCAGCAGGCGCCGGATGCGTTTTTTCAGCCGGAGCAGCCGGTCCCAGCGGGCCGCCTTTTTCGGCTTCAGCTCCCGCACGCTGAACACGTATTCCAGCAGCGGGTCGCTCTGAATGCGGGCGATTTCCAGCTTCAGCCGGTCCGCCTCGGCCTCGTGCCGGGCGGCGGAGGCCTGGGCCTCCTTCCCGACCTCCTCCTGCAGCCGGCGGTTCAGCAGCAGCTGATCCACCAGCTGATACCGCATCTCCTTGCAGTACAGGTCGATGTGCTCCAGCAGCAGGTCCCGGTGCCGGTCGTAGAGGCGGACGTAGGTTTCCTGCACGTCGCCGTAGCTGTTGTTGAACTGCGTGGTCCGGGAGGATTTCTTGATCCGGTAGTGGAACCAGGTCTCGGGAAACTGATAGACCTCCCGACCCAGCCCCAGCATGGACAGCCAGAAATCGTAGTCCTCCATGCCGGCGCGGAAATCCTCGCAGAAGCCGCCGATGGCCTCCCAGTCCGCCTTCCGGAACAGGGAGGAAACGAAGATGCAGTTGTCCAGCAGCTCCATCCGCAGGCTGTAGTCCGGCAGATCCCATTTGCCGCTGGCCTCGCCGAAGAGGTCCGCGTGGCAGTAGACGATGCCCAGCTTCTCGTCCTCCTCCATCCGGCGGACGGCCTCCGCCAGATAGGGCGGGGAAATCGTATCGTCCGCGTCCAGCGGGAAAATATACCGGCCCCGGGCCTCCCGGATCCCGTGGTTCCGGGCCGCGGCGGGGCGCACATGGTCGGTGTGAAGAATGCGTACCTCCGGAAAATCCACGTGCCGGAGCACCCGCAGGGTTTCAGGGTCGTCCGACCCGTCGTCGATGATGATCAGCTCCAGATCCTGGCAGGTCTGGGCGCGCAGGGAAGCCACCGCTTCCTCCAGATAGGCCCCGTCGTTGTAGCAGGGCATGATGACGCTGACCACGGGCATTGTGTTTCCCATGCGGGTCCCATCCTCCTCCGATGATCGTTCGTTGAGACACAGATCCAACCTACATGATACAGGAAAAACCGGGCAAGATCAAGGCCCCGGGTCCTCCCGGACCCGGGGCCGAAATCATGCCTTGATGGAAGGTTTACTGCATCAGAGCGCCTTCGTTGGAGAAGAAGTACAGCTGACCGTCAATGGCCTGCTGACCGGTCACCATGACGCCGTAGGGATTGGTGAAGTAGTACCACACGCCGCCCAGCTGCAGCCAGCCCACATGGGCGTCGCCGTTGGCGTTGAAGTAGTGCCAGTTCGGTCCGACTTTGGCCCAGCCGGTCTGCATCTCGCCGCTGCCGTTGAAGTAGTAGAACTTCGGCCCGATCTGGCGAATGCTGTCCCGCACCATCTCGCAGTTGTCCTCATCCAGATAGTACCAGTACCGGCCCAGCTTCAGCCAGCCGCGCACCAGGGCGCCGTTGTCCGGCGTGGCGTAGTACCAGACCGGGGGCACGCCGCCCACGCCCGTGCCGCTGCGGAGGATCCAGCCGCTGTCGGCCATCTCTCCGCTGGGCTTGAAGTAGTAGGGGGTCTTCTTGTAGATCTGGTAGCCGGTCTTCATCTTGCCGGTTGAGTCATCCAGCAGATACCAGATGTATTTCTCGATCTTCTTTTTCTTGTTGGACCGGGCCTCGTCCAGGATGGACAGCCAGCCCTTGTGGGCGGGGCCGTCCGCGTCGAAGTAGTACCAGCCCTGGTTCCAGCCGTCCGCCTCGAACCAGCCGGTCATCATGTAGCCGTGCACGCCGACCACCCGGTTGGGATCGATGAAGAAGAAGTAGTCCTTCTTGGTGCCCCGCAGGTTCCGCTCCCAGCCGTAGGACATGATGCCGTACTTGTTGAAGTGGAAGGTGTAGGCGCCGATCTTCTGGAAGTTGTTGGCATAGGAGGTGGCGGACAGGCGGTAGTACCACTTGCCGGCGTCCTCGCCGGGGATGTTGGTCCGCCAGGGGCTGCCGGTGCTGGACAGCACGACGATCTTGATGGAGCACTCCACGCCGATGCGCTGGCCGCCGGTGTACTGGGAAATGTTGTTGATATCCTCGCTGGCGATGGTGACGTAGCACACGCCCTCCCGCACGCCGGTGAGCTGACCGTTCTCGTTGACGGTGGCGATGCTCCGGTCGCCGCTGGACCAGGCCAGCGGAACGCTGCGGGAGATGGCGGGACGGATGGTGGGCGTGATGGTCAGGGTCTGGCCCTGGATGATCGTGATCTGAGCCAGCCGGCCCTCGGAATCCTCCACCGTGATGCCCTCGACGATGGGGTCGATGGATTCATAGCGGATGCCGTTGGCCACGGCGTAGGTTTCCGGCGCGGAGCCCTTGAAGCAGGTCAGCACGGCCTTCGGGCAGTTGGCGAAGGCGTCGGAGCTCACGGTGGTCACGCTGGAGGGAATGGGCCAGAAGTCGCGGTTGGACCGGTCCTTGACCAGCGTGGGGCCCACGACCCGGCGCAGGGTAATGCAGTTCTGGAAGGCGCGCACACCGATGCTGGTCACGCCCTCGGGAATGACGATTTCATACAGGGAGGGGCAGTCCTGGAAGGCTTCGTTGGGGATCAGCTTGATCTTCCTGGACAGCGTCACGGAGGTCAGTTTCGGGCAGTCCGCGAAGGAGCGCACGTAGATGGCCTCGATGTCGTTGGACAGGGTGATGGAGGTGATATTCTGGTTGCCGTAGAAGGCGGCGGCACCGATCACCTTGATGTTCCACTTGGTGAACATGCTGGCGGGGATGGTGGTCAGATCGCCCTCGTACCGGGCCAGCACATATTTGTTGGGATCGGAACGGTCCACAACGCAGCCGTCGGCTTCGGTGGTGATGTCGTTATTGACGGCGGACGCGGTGACCGTCCACGCGCACAGCAGCACCAGGAGCGCAGCGATCCACAGAAGGATGTGTTTCTTTTGTCTGTTCATGCATGTCCCTCCATAAAAATCTTGTTTTGGGCATAGCAAATAAGGAATGCTTACGGGCATTATACCTGTTCCCCCATGAAAATTCAACGGATTCTTACGAAACTATTTCAATTATTTTTCGAAAATAGTGCATTTTGGGTTG
>CAMNCR010000210.1 GCA_946534455.1 uncultured Clostridia bacterium
CCGAGATCCGCCGCGTCAAACTGCAGCGCGGACATGCCGGCCGGCAGCGCGGCACGGACCCGGGTCAGGGAGCTCCACCAGTAATCATGATTTCCCTTGCACAGGATCTTTCTTCCGGGCAGCCGCCCGATGATCTCCAGATCCTGCCGCGCCTCCCGCAGCTGCATGGCCCAGCTGATATCCCCGGGAATCAGCACCGTATCCTCCTCCGTCACCGTCCGGCGCCAGTTCTCCTCAATATGAAAAAAATGCCTGTCCCACTGCGCACCAAATACGTCCATCGGCTTATCCGCGCCTCCGGACATATGCAGGTCCCCAATGGCAAACAGGCTCATTTTTCTCCTTCTGCGGCGCCTCAGGACGGTTACAGATCCTCTTCCTGTTCGTCCTTTTCCGCCTGACGTTCCTCATCCTCCATCACGTCATCCAGGCTCAGCTCGTTCTCAATCTCGCCGAACTCCTGGCTGGGGATTTCGGAATCCTCCTCCACATCCGGAATGATTTCATCCATCCCGCTGACCGCATCCATGTCTCCGATGGTATCGGTATCCACGGTTTCGCCCTCCGACAGCTCCTCGTCCGGCGTGCTGTTGCTCTTGTTCATTTCCTTCAGGCAGAAAAGGCATACGTCCTTCCCCGGGAGCGCAGGCGCCTCATTGCAGATGCTGCAGAGCTCCACCTCTTCCTCCCGGCTGTCTCCCTTCATCTCGCGCTGGCAGACCTTGCACAGCTTTTCTCCTTCCAGGATATAGTTCAAATCGCAGCGAGGGCACTTCACAAGCCGCATGTTTTTTCCTCCTTTTACCACCCGAGCGGTTAATGCATCCACTTGCAGAGCGAACGTCCCCACTGGAAACCCACAGGAGAGCCACAGCTCCACCCCGCGTTCCCACATGACAAAAGAGATCTCCCACAGGCTATCCACTTTCTTGACCAGGCGGGCTCTACGGCGGGAATTATACTACCGAAAAGGGGCCTGTGCAATAGGCAAACCCTATTTTTCCTCCGGTTCCGCCAGAATTCCTTCCACCGTCTCCAGCAGCTGCTCCCGGCCCGTGCCGTCCTCTCCGCTGAAGCAGATGATCTCCCAGGGCTGCACCAGCAGGGCCCGGCAGATCGGCGCCAGATATTTGCTCCGCGCCCCGCGGCTGATCTTGTCCGCCTTGGTCGCCACGACGGTAAAGGGAATGCCGGTTTCCCGGAGGAAGCGGTTCATCGTCCGGTCGTCCTCCGTGGGTTCATGCCGGATATCCACCAGGCAGAGCACATGCTTCAGCTCCTCCGCGGTGGTAAAATAATCCTGCATCATCGTCCCCCAGCGCAGCTTTTCCTTCTTGTCCACCTTCGCAAAGCCATATCCGGGCAGATCGATCAGGTGAAAAGCCTGATTGATCAGAAAAATATTGATCAGACGGGTTTTCCCGGGCGTGGAGCTTGTCCTGGCCAGCTTATTCCTGCGGCACAGGCGGTTGATCAGCGTGCTTTTCCCTACGTTGCTCTTTCCCACGACGGCGATCTGCGGCAGTCCCCTGCCCGGAAAATCCCCATATGCCGCCAGGGAGGTGATAAAATCAGCCGAATTGATCTCCATGCTGTCTCCTCCCGTCCTTCTGTCCTTCCCTGTCCGGTCTTCCCCGGGGCGTGCTCCGGAAGCCGGAGGCCCGGCACGGAGCTCAGTCCGGCAGCAGCGCGACCTCCAGCACCTGCTGGATCTGGCTCACCGGCACGACCTTAAAGCGCTCCAGCACCTCCGGCGGCACCTTTTCCAGATCCTTCCGGTTGTCTTCCGGAATCACCAGCGTCTTCATCCCCGCGCGGTAGGCGGCCAGGGTCTTTTCCTTCAGTCCGCCGATGGGCAGCACTCTGCCCCGCAGCGTCATTTCACCCGTCATCGCCACATCCTGGCGAACCCGTCTCCCCGTCAGGGCGCTGACCAGCGCCGTGGTCATCGTCACGCCCGCGGACGGGCCGTCCTTGGGAACAGCGCCCTCCGGCACATGGATATGGATATCCAGCTGCTGATAGAAGTCCTGCTGAATGCCCAGCGCCTCGCTGTGGGCCCGAACCCAGCTGAAGGCCGCCTCCGCGGATTCCTTCATCACGTCTCCCAGCTGGCCCGTCAGCTTCAGCGCGCCCTTCCCGGGCATCGAGGTGCATTCCACCTCCAGCATTTCTCCTCCGACGGAGGTCCAGGCCAGCCCGTTGACGACACCCACCCGGGGTTCCTTTTCCACGTCATCCCGGTGATACCGCGGCGCGCCCAGCATATCGCGAAGCCGGGCCACGTCCACGTGCACCTGCTTTTCCTCATGCTCCAGCATATACACGGCGGCTTTCCGGCACACCTTGCCCACGGTGCGCTCCAGCGTGCGCACCCCGGCCTCCCGGGTATAGTCCTCAATCATCCGGCGCATGGCTTCCTCATCCACGGTCAGCGCGTCCGCCGTCAGGCCGTGAGCCTGAATCTGCTTGGGCAGCAGATGTCTGGAAAGAATCTCGAATTTTTCCTGCTCCGTGTAGCTGGGCACCTCAATGAGCTCCATCCGGTCCAGCAGCGGGGCGGGAATACCCTCCATATCGTTGGCGGTGGTGATGAACATCACCTTGCTCAGATCGAAGGGAAGCTCCAGATAATGGTCCCGGAACGCGTTGTTCTGTTCCGCGTCCAGCACCTCCAGCATGGCGGAGGCCGGATCCCCCCGGAAATCCCCGCTCATCTTGTCGATCTCATCAAACAGGAACACCGGATTCATGGTGCCGGCCTGCTTCATGCCCGCAATGATTCTGCCGGGAATGGCGCCGATATACGTTCTCCGGTGACCCCGGATCTCCGCCTCATCCCGGACGCCGCCCAGGCTCATCTGAACGAACTTCCGGCCAACCGCCTCCGCAATTGCGCGGACGATGCTGGTTTTTCCCACGCCGGGAGGGCCCACAAAGCAGAGAATCGGTCCCTTCATATCCTGCTTCATGCGCAGCACGGCCAGGTATTCGATGATTCTCTCCTTGACCTCCTCCATGCCGAAGTGGTCGCGGTCCAGCACCGCCTTCGCCTGCTTCAGATCCAGGTTGTCCGTCGTCTCCTGGCCCCACGGAAGATCCAGGATCCATTCAATATAGGTCTGGCTGATGTTGCTTTCCGGGCTGCCCGGAGCCATCCGGCTCATCCGGTCCAGCTCCTTCTCGCATTTGGCCCGGGCCTCCTCGTTCAGAGGCGTCTTTTCCATCCGCTCCCGGAGCTCGTTGGTATCCTGATCGTTCCGGTCCCCCAGCTCGTCCTGAATCGCCTTGATCTGCTCGCGCAGATAATAGTCCTTCTGATTCTGCTCCACCTGCCGCTTGACCCGGGCCTGAATCTGCCTCTCCCGGTCCGCCATTTCAGATTCGCGCATCAGGATTTCGCAGATTTTCTCCAGCCGCTTCAGGGGATCCAGCTCCTCCAGCAGCGCCAGACGCTCCTCCAGCTTCGTCAGCAGATTGGCCCCCAGCATATCCGCGATTTCCCCGGGCTTTTCCATGCCCCGGACGGTATCCACCGCTTCGGGGCCGATCCGCTGCGAGGTTTTCGCAAATTCCTCGAAGAGATCCTGGCTGGTGCGCACCAGCGCCCTGGACTCCGCGGAGCGGGGCACGCGATCCTTATGCACCAGCACCCGGCCCATCAGCACCGGATCCTCGCTGAGCATCTCCTGCAGGATGCCTCTCTGCCCTGCTTCCACCAGCACGCGAAGGTTTTCCCCGGGCAGGTTCATCACCTGCCGGATTTCGGCGATGACGCCAACCTCCCGCAGATCCCTGGCGGATGGCTCCTCCACCTCTTCCTTTTTCTGCGTGAGCAGGAATACCCGCTGTCCGTCGGTCAGTCCCTTTTCCAGCGCCAGAATGCTCTTGGGCCTTCCCACATCAAAATGCAGCACCGTTCCCGGAAAAAGCATCAGCCCCTTCAGCGGGATAATCGGCAGATCCATCATCTTCTGGTTTGGCATAGTATCCTTTCGTCGCGTCTCAGGACGCGTCTGTCTGTTTCTTTCGCTTTCCCATGTTTTCAGGCGGAGCTCCCGCCGCGTTCCGGATCAGCTTCGGCTTGCCTCCCGTCACCGCGTCCAGGGTGATGACGCACTCGGACACGTCCGGCATGCCGGGCAGCTCGAACATGGTATCCAGCATGCAGTCCTCAATGATCGCCCGCAGGCCGCGGGCGCCGCATTTGCGCTGGATCGCCTGCCGCGCTATTTCACGCACAGCCTCCTCCTCAAAGGTAAGCCGGATGCCGTCCATGTCCAGCAGCGCCTCATACTGGCGGCACAGCGCATTCCTGGGCTCCCGCAGGATGCGGATCAGCGCCTCCTCGTCCAGCCCGTCCAGGGTGACGACAATGGGAAGCCGGCCCACGAATTCCGGAATCAGGCCGTACTTGGTCAGATCCTCCGGCCGCACATCCTTCAGCGCGTCCGTCCTGGACGGATCCCGCTGGCTCTGCACCTCCGCGCCAAAGCCCAGGGTCTTCTTGCCGATTCGGTTTTCGATGATCGGAACCAGACCGTCAAAGGCGCCGCCGCAGATGAAGAGGATATTCGTCGTATCGATCCGGATCATTTCCTGATGCGGATGCTTCCTGCCCCCCTGGGGCGGAACGGAGGCCTCGGTTCCCTCCAGAATCTTCAGCAGGGCCTGCTGAACCCCTTCGCCGCTGACGTCCCGGGTGATGGACATGTTTTCACCCTTGCGGGCGATCTTGTCGATTTCATCGATATAGACGATGCCGCGCTGGGCCTTCTCAATGTCCCAGTCTGCGGCCTGAATCAGCTTCAGCAGAATCGTCTCCACGTCGTCGCCCACATAGCCCGCCTCGGTCACGCTGGTCGCGTCGGCGATGGCAAAGGGAACATCCAGCACCCTCGCCAGATTCTGGGCCAGATAGGTCTTGCCGCTTCCGGTCGGGCCCAGCAGCAGGATGTTGCTCTTCTGCAGCTCCACGTCCCCGTCCTTCTGCGTGCGGGAGATGCGCTTATAGTGATTGTACACCGCCACGCTCAGCGCCCGTTTGGCCCGCTCCTGCCCAATGACGTACTCATCCAGCGTCTGCTTGATTTCCGAAGGCAGCGGGGGCTCCAGGCCGGCGGCGGCATGCTTTCCGCGCTTTCCGGTGCCATTGCGGGCCGGCTGCGCGCCGCTGCTCTCCCCGTCGAAGGGAAAGCCTTCCTCGCCCATGATATCGTTGCACAGCTCCACGCACTCGTTGCAGATGAAGACATTGGGACCCGCAATCAGCCGTGCCACCTGCGCCTGCGTCTTCCCGCAGAAGGAACAGCGGGGCATCTTTCCAGAATAGCTGTTATTGGCCATGTTGATTCTCCGTTTTCCGGGGCTGGTAAATCTCATCGATGATGTGATATTCCAGCGCCTCCTCCGCGCTCATGAAGTAATCGCGCTCCACATCCGCCTGAAGCTTCTTGACAGTCTGCCCTGTCATCTCCGCCATCATGGCAATCATCTTCTTCTTCGTCTTCATCAGCCACTCCGCGCGGATCGCCACATCCGTCGCCTGTCCCTGCGCGCCGCCCAGGGGCTGATGAATCATGACCTCCGCGTTGGGCAGGGCCAGGCGCTTTCCCTTTTCCCCCGCCATGAGCAGAAAGGCGCCCATGCTGGCGGCCATGCCGACGCAGACCGTACGGACCTGCGGCCGGATATACTGCATGGTGTCGTAGATCGCCATGCCCGCCGTCACCGATCCGCCGGGGCTGTTGATGTACAGGCTGATGTCGCTGTCCGGGTCCTCCATCTCCAGGAAGAGCAGCTGCGCGACCACCAGGTTGGCGGTGTCATCCGTGATTTCTCCGCCCAGAAACACGATCCGATCCTTCAGCAGGCGGGAATAGATATCATAGGATCTTTCTCCGCGGTTCGTCTGTTCAATGACCATCGGTACCAGTGGCATAGGCTTTCCTCCTTTGACTGAAAAGGCGGCCCGTCGGGCCGCCGATATGCTTTATTCCGCGTCGTCTGTCGCCGCGCTGCCTTCCGCTTCCTGTTCCGTCTCCGGAGCAGGATCGGTCTTCTCGGTGACCTTCGCGCTTTCACGCATCTTTTCCAGAACCTTGCGGATTTCCACGTTATCCTTCAGGTAATCCCGCTGCGCATCCGTCAGGGTCTTCTTCAGATCCTCCGCATCCCGGCCCATGGACTCTGCCTGCCGGCGGATTTCCTCCTCAATCTCCTCATCGGTGACCTCGGAAGGATTCTCCTTCCGGATGGCCTCCATGACCAGCTCCGTCCGCACCTGCTGTTCAGCCTGCGGACGGTAGCCCGCGCGGAGCTGCTCCATGGTCTGTCCGGTGTACTTCAGGAAATCCTCCATCCGCAGCCCCTGATATTTCATGTTCATTTCCATGTCCCGGATCGTATAATCCAGCTGATCCTCGATCATGGCGGCGGGCACATCCATCTGCGCGTTCTCGACCGCCTTAGCCACCACGGCGTTCTCAATCGCGTTCTGATTGCTCTTCTCGATCTGCTCCTGCAGCTCGGCCTTCAGATGCTCCTTATACTCCGCAAAGGTATTGTATTCGCTGACGTCCGCGGCAAAATCGTCATCCAGCTCGGGCTTTTCAAGCACCTGGATGCCGTTCACCTTCACATGGAACACCGCCGCCTTGCCGGCCAGCTCCTCCGCGTGATACTGCTCCGGGAAGGTCACATTCAGGTCCTTCTCCTCGCCCAGGTTCATGCCCACCATCTGCTCTTCAAAGCCGGGGATGAACTGGTTGGAGCCGATCTTCAGGGTCTGTCCCTGCGCGGTACCGCCGTCAAAGGCAACGCCGTCCACCGTGCCGGCATAGTCCAGATTGACCGTGTCGCCCTCCTGGACGGGGCGGTCCTCCACCTCGACCATCCGGCTGACCTTTTCCCGCTCCTGCTCAATCCGGGCATCCACCATCTCGTCCGTCAGGTGCTGCAGGCGGGCCTCCACCTCCAGACCCATATAGTCTCCCAGGGTCACATCCGGCCGCACGAACACTTCCAGATGGAACTGCAGATCCTTGCCCGCGCCGATCTCATCGATCTGCACCTCCGGCTGATCCACAGGCTTCAGGTCGTATTCCTTCACCGCGTCCCGATAGGCATCCGGAAAAAGGGCGTCCACCGCGTCGTCATAGAAAACGCTTTCCCCGTAGAGCGTTTCGATCATCTTCCGCGGTGCCTTTCCGCGACGGAAGCCAGGCACGTTAATCCGGCCACGCATTTTCAGGAAAGCTTTCTGCAAAGCCTCATCAAACTGTTCTGCGGGGATGGTAAAGGTCAATTTTGCTTTATTGCTGGAAACCTTCTCGTAGCTGTGACTCATGAATGAAACCTCCTGCTTCCTTTCAAAAACAAATACGGCGGCGCTGTCAGCACCGCCGTGCATTGTAACATAACTTTTCAAGCTTTGCAACAGTTTTACCAGGGCTCCTCCGGCAGCGCCACCAGTTCCGATACGCCCACCGCGATCACGTCGCTCGTGCGGCGGGAGGAAAGGTTCCGCTTCCGGTTGTCCATCTTGCACAGCTGATGCCCCATAAAGACGATGGAGGCGGTCTGCCCTCCGTCCAGGTTGAAGCCCAGCGTGCAGCCTCTCTCCAGCAGCCGCTCCGCCAGGAAGGAGATTCCGGCGCCCTTGCTCCGCTCAATCCGCCCCTCCAGCATCATGAAGAAGTAATGACCCTTCTCCACCATGCCAACGGCCACCCGCTGCGCCGTGCTCCGGCCGTACTTCTCCAGCCCGGCTTCGTTGAGGACCCCGTCCCGGATCAGCCAGGGCCCGAAGGCCAGCACATCCGCCGCGCCCTCGGCCAGCAGCTCCTCCGCGGTTTTCTCGTCGCTGTCATACACGCGCATATCGCCGTCGGGATACAGCGCGAGGCAGTCCAGATTCGGAAAATGGGAAGACCCGGCGGCATAGGTTCGCTCGGAAATGATCTCCCCGTTCCGGATGACGGTGCCCACCCGCTTCTTCTGCTGCACCCGCAGATGGGCGTAATCCCCGGAAAGGGCCAGCACCAGCCGGTGCTTCCGGGCGATCTTGTAGGGATACTCCGTCCCCCGCGCCCAGTTCTCCGGATCGTTGGCCACCATGCGCGGTCCCTCGCTGCCCGGCGCGCACCAGATCTCCGCCTCATACCACAGCTCGCGGGGCTTGTCCTGCTGCTTTCGGAGGATTTCCACCCGGAGCGTCTCGCTGGCGTACCGCCAGACCCCGGCATCCGCGTCCTCGTAGAGGAACTCGCCGCTGTCCAGAAAGCCCTGCCCGTTGAGCTCGGGAAACGCGCCCGGCTCCTCCGCCAGGGACGATCCCACCAGCAGCACCGCGGCCAGCAGCAGCCCGATGATATGTCTCATACGTCCTCCGTCAGCTGACGCCCATCATCCGATGAAGCACTTCCTGATAGGCCTCCGCCACACCGCCCAGATCCCTGCGGAAGCGGTCGATGTCCAGGGGCTCATGGGTCTTGCTGTCCCAGAAGCGCGCCGTGTCGGGCGAAATCTCATCCGCCAGCAGCATCTGCCCGTGATACCGTCCGAACTCCAGCCGGAAGTCAATCAGCTCAATGCTGATTTCCTTCATATAGGCGGTCAGAATCTCATCCACCCGCAGGCTGATCCGGGTGATCTCCTCCATCTCCTCCGGCGTGGCCGCCTTCATGGCGTAGATGTGGCTGTGGTTGACCAGCGCGTCCTCCTCCAGCTCGGACTCCTTGAGCACGAACTCGATCACCGGCGGCGACAGCTCCATCCCGCCGGGAAGCCCGGTCCGGACCACCAGCTGCCCCGCGGCGCGGTTCCGCACCTTCACGGCAAAGGGAAGCATTTCGCACCGCTTCACCAGGCTGTGCCGGGAATCAATTTTCCGGATGAAATGACTTTCCACGCCCTGCTCCCGGAGCGTTTCGAACAGATGCTCGCAGATGGCGTTGTTCACCTCGCCCTTGCCCAGGATTCTTCCCCGCTTCAGCCCGTGAAACGCCATCGCCTCGTCCTTGTAGTAAACGATCGCCAGATCCGGATCCTCCGTGGTATACACTCTTTTCCCTTTACCCTCCCGCAGAAGCGTTCCGATTTCCGGCATGCCTTTCTCCTCCCCGTTTTCCAAGGTTGAGAAGTAGTTTATCATGAAGCATTTCATTTCTCAAGACGGAAAATCATTCTTATCTCCTGCCCAGATCGGACAAATCTCCGCACGTTCCATGCCATTTTCTCCGAAAATGTTCGCATTTCTGCCCCGGGGCCTGCTGTTCCTCTTGAATCCTGCGTCGGATTCCTGCTATACTGGTCAGGCCGGCCCGGCTCCGGCAGGGGCCTTTCCCTGTCTCCGGCCGGAAGGATCATATAATGAGGAAAGGATTCAGTCATGGAACATTACAGCAAAGTACGCCGGGAGGGCCTTCGTGTCTACTCGGCCGCCATTCAGGCGCATAAAGATCCCTATCTCCCCGTGCTGGAGGAGAAGGTCCCGAACCTCTCCCAGCTCACGCGGCTGTCCCTCGGGGTGATGACCATTTCCCTTTCGCAGGTCATCGGCTCCGTATCCCAGGGCCGCTCCTATGCCTTCACCGCCAACTTCCTCCCCATTCTGGAAAGCGGCAGTGAATTCTCCAGCAAATGGGACCAGCTCTATGAGAGCGTCGAGGAGAAGGGCGTCAGCCAGCCCATCACCGTGCTGGAATACCTGGGGGAATACTATGTCATCGAGGGCAACAAGCGGGTTTCGGTCATGAAATCCATGGGAGCGGAGGACATCGACGCGGACGTGACCCGGGTGTATCCCGAGAAAAAGGATGATCCGCAGATTCAGGCCTATTACGAATACTGCGACTTTGCCAGGGAAACAGGCCTCTATTCCATGGTCTTCACCCGTCCGGGATCCTATCAGAAGCTGCTGAGCCTTCCCGGCATCCGCACCGGGGACACCTGGACCTCCGATGATATTCTGTCCCTGAAGAAGCTCTTTCACTATTTCTGCAGCGCCTATAACCAGGTCATGAAGGACCGCAGCGCCATCCGGCCCGGCGACGCCTTTCTGACCTTCCTCATCGCCTTCGGGTATGCCGACATCCGGGACGAGGATCTGGATAAGGTCACAGAGCGCGTGCGGCTGATGTCCCGCGAATTTGAGCAGCGGGACAACAAGGTCAACCTCGTCATGGACCCCGGCGCGCAGCCCTCCACACCGGTGCCCCTGCTGTCCGCCCTCTTCCGCCCCTCCCACATCAAGGCCGCCTTCCTCTTCAACCGGCCCACCGGCGAATCCGCCTGGAACTACTGGCATGAGCTCGGCCGGCTGGAGCTGGAGGAAAAGCTGAAGGACAAGGTGGAAACCATCTCCCGGATCGTCCCCTCCCGGAACGATTTCTCCGGGGAGATCAATCAGCTGATCCGGGACGGATACACGGCCATTTTCGCCACCTCCCCGGTGATGCTCAACAGCTGCATTCAGCCCGCGCTGGAGCATCCGGAGGTGAAGTTCCTCTGCTGCTCGCTGCTTTCTCCCTACAACAACATCCGAACCTATTACATCCGCTTCTATGAGGCCAAGTTCCTGCTGGGGCTGGCCGCCGGCATTCTGGCCCGGAACGGGAAGATCGGATACATCGCCGATTATCCGATCTACGGCACCGCCTCCGCCGCCAATGCCTTTGCCCTGGGCGCCCGCATGGTCAATCCGGACGCCAAGATCTACCTCAACTGGGTCTCCGCCACCTACTTTAACGCGGAGAACCCCTTCCTGGATCCCGAAATCCGGGTCATCTGCAACCGGGACATCACCGCCCCCAACCATGATGCCCGGGACTACGGCCTGTATCTGCGCGAGGAGGGGGAAATCCTCAACATCGCCACGCTGATCCCCCAGTGGGGGCCCTTCTACTGTTCCATCGTGGAGCGCCTGCTCAACGGCACCTTCAATCCGGCGGAAAACCGCGACATCGCCACGAACTACTGGTGGGGCATCAGCTCCCATATCCTGGACGTCGCCTTTTCCAACCGGTTTGATCCCTATGCCATGCGCCTGATTCATCATTATCGGGAGGAAATGAAGGAGGGCTCCTTCTCTCCCTTCGAGGGTGAGCTGCGGGATCAGCAGGGCCAGCTCCGCTGCACGGCGGACCGCCGCCTGACGCCGGCCGAAATCCTCTGCATGGACTATCTGGTGGACAACATCATCGGCAGCTTCCCCGGTCCGGAGGAGATGATTCCCTCCGCCCTCCCCCTGGTCAAGCTCCAGGGCATCCACGGGGAGCTGACCCCGGAGCTGAACTCCTTCAGCTGGAACAGAAAGTGAGCACAGCACCATGAAAATACTGGCCATCGCGGATGAACCCTCCAGCCTTCTGTGGGGTGAGCAGGTCCGGCGGGAGCTTTCCGATGTAGATCTGATTCTCTCCGCCGGAGATCTCCCCGCATCCTACCTGTCCTACCTGACCTGCTTTACCAACGCCCCCGTCGTCTATGTCCGCGGGAACCATGATGATTCCTTCTCCAGCCGGCCGCCGGAGGGCTGCCTGTGCTGCGAGGATACGGTGGTTTCCGTCCGCGGGCTCCGGGTGCTCGGTCTGGGGGGATCCATGCGCTATCGGCCGGATGGCACCAACATGTTCACGGAGAAGGAAATGGAGCGCCGGATCCGCAGCCTCCGCTTCCTGCTGCGGCAGACGCGGGGCTTTGACATTCTGCTGGCTCCTGCGCCGATTCGCGGC
>CAMNCR010000211.1 GCA_946534455.1 uncultured Clostridia bacterium
TCTCCCTCGGTCATGCTGGCCCAGGAATAGCTGCTCATGTATTCTCCCCGGTAGGCGTTGATCGCATCCGCCTGGCCCTGCAGCAGCTGATACATGTCGCAGCCGAAGGTCTCCGGAACGATTCGCAGCACGCCGCTTTTCATCTCCAGCATCTGCTCCGCGCGGTATTCGGTCAGGGTTTTCCGAAGGCTTCGAATCATCACGTCGAGCTGCTTCTGGGCGCCCCGGTCATAGAGCGCGTCCTCCCAGATGACGGAGAAAATTTCCCCCCGCGTCATGCTTCCCCCCTGCCGGTCAATCAGCAGCGCCAGCACCTCCTTGGCCCTCGCGCGGGCGAAGGGCACGGGCCTGCCGTCCACATAGAGCTCAAACTGCCCGAAGGTTCTCGCAAAGATCCCGGAAGGAATCTCCGCCTCCCGTTTTCCGCGCAGGGCGTAGGCCACATCGGCGGCCAGGCTTTTCTCGCTGACAGGCTTGAGCAGATATCCGCTGGCACGCACGGCAAAGGCCTCCACCGCGTACTGGCTGTATCCGGTCAGAAAGATGACGGCGGCCTCCGGGTACTCCTCCTTGATCATGCGGGCCAGCGTAATGCCGCTCATTTCCGGCATGTCAATATCCAGAATCGCCAGATCCACCGGATGGGTCTCCATCCATTTCAGCGCGGCGCCCGCCGTGGAAAACCCCTCCACCTCGTCCAGCTCCGGCAGCTTCCGGCACATGGAGACCACCAGCTCCAGGATAATCGCCTCGTCATCCACGCAGATCGCTCTCATGCTTCCTCGCCTCCCGCCGGAAAGCGCAGGATCACCGTTGCGCCTTCTCCAATTCTGCTCTCAATCTCCATGCTGCCCCCGCACATCTGCTCCACGCGGGACCGGACATTGCGCAGGCCGATATGTCCGTTATCCAGCGCCAGCGCCGCCTCCACATCAAAGCCCTTGCCGTTGTCCCGTATGCTCACCACGTGCGCGTCCTTCTCCCGCCAGGAGCGAACCAGGATCTGCCCGTTTTTCCGGATCCGTACGCCGTGCCGGATCGCATTCTCCACCAGCGGCTGTACGGTCAGCACCGGAACGGAAAACTGCGTATCCTGCAGCTCATAGGCGATGTGGATGGAAGGAAACCGCACCTGCTCGATTTCCACGTACGTCCGCGTATGCGACATTTCCTGCTCAAAGGGAATCAGATCCACGCGCTCCAGAAACGCCAGGTTTTCCCGCAGAAACTGTCCGAAGCGCTCCACCAGAACAAAGGCCTTTTCCGGGTCGGCCCGGCAGAGCGCCTGAATGGTGGACAGGGTATTAAACAGAAAATGGGGCTGAATCTGAGAGACCATCAGCTGAATCCGATGCTCCGCCCGGAGGTTTTCCAGCATCTCCTCCTCGTGCCTTCTGGAGAACAGCTGATGCAGCCACAGCGAGTAGAAAACCAGGCTGGCAATGAGCGCCATCGTCAGGAAACGGATCGGAAGCAGTCTGGTGCTCAGGCCGTCAGTCATTCCCGCAGCCAGGATGCAGCCCGGCACATAGAGGATCAGCGCCGCCTGCTTCCGGTTGCCGCGGCCGGCGAAGCGCACCAGCCGGATGGCCAGCCCGGCGGTCAGCAGCCCGCAGAGGATCAGACTCATGGCCTCCAGCGGGCCTCGTTGGAGCTGATTGTTCCGGACGGTAAAAACCGTGCCCGTCCAGATGGACAGAAAGGACACCGCCGCGTTCAGCCCGGTCAGAATCCAGACCGGCAGCTGTTTCTGCTCCGGGAGAAGCATCCGCAGAAACAGTCCCAGCAGCGCGGGGCGCACCGCGTAGCCGACCGCGCACGCCAGCGCGCGAAGCCCGTCCTGTGCCCCGGTCTTCGAGAGCGCGTAGTCCGTCGCCTCCGCCGCCATGAGCAGCAGAACCAGCGCCGCGATCAGCAGATACCGCCGCCTGCTCTTCCGGTCGATGTAGGGATCGAACCAGGTTGCGCTGACGGTTCCGATCAGCAGCAGCAGCCAGGGCGCCGCAGCGCTGAGCATGTCCCTCACGGTCTGTGACACCCGGTCTCACCTCTCTGCCTTCTCCTCTGGAATCCTCCGTACCGTTCACAGGGATTATACCACGCGTCCTCCTTTTTGGCTCCCTCCATTCTTCCCGGAGGCCCGCTTTTTTTCTGTCTCCCCGGGCCGGCTCCCGCGTCCGTCGCTTGCCCTGAGCAGCGCAATGAATTATAATACGGTCAGCGGAAGGGTTTTCCCGTCTGGTTCCCGTCATGGACAGTCCTTATTCCCGGAGCCCTCCAGAAAGGATTGAATATCATGAAAATCACATTTCTCGGCGCGAACCATCAGGTCACCGGAAGCTGTACGCTGGTGGAATGGATGGATGACCGCTATTTTCTCGTGGACTGCGGCATGGAGCAGGGGGAAAACCCCTATGAGCCCGCCGAGCTGCCCGTGCCCGCCTCCCGGATTGAATATGTCTTTCTGACGCATGCGCATATCGATCACTCCGGGCGCCTGCCGCTTCTCTACCGTCAGGGATTCCGGGGCAGCATCTACGCCACCCCCGAAACCCTGAACCTCTGCAGCATCCTTCTGTCGGACAGCGCCCAGATTCAGGAAAATGACGCGGCCACCCAGACGAAAAAAAACCTGCGCATGGGCCTGGAGGCGGTGGAGCCGGAGTATACGCTGGAGGATGCCACCCAGGTCATGAAGCTCTTCCGGCCCTGCGAATACGGCCGGCTGCTGACCATTGACGAAAATCTCTCCGCACGTTTCACGGATGCCGGTCATCTGCTGGGCTCCTCCTTTATCGAGCTCTTCCTGCGGGATGGCGGAAAGGACGTCAGGCTGGTCTGCAGCGGAGACGTCGGCAATCTGAATCAGCCCATCATCCGCGACCCCTCCCCCGTGAAGGAGGCGGACTATCTGCTCATTGAATCCACCTACGGAAACCGGAACCACGAGGCCACCGTCGATCCCATTCCCTTCCTCGTCTCCGTGCTTCGCAAAACCTTCGCCCGGAAGGGGACGGTGATTATTCCCTCCTTCGCCGTCGGGCGAACGCAGGAGCTGCTGTTTTTCTTCCGGGAAATCAAGCAGAAGCATCTGCTGGATGTCTGTCCAGATTTCCCGGTCTATGTGGACAGCCCTCTGGCCAACGAGGCGACCGCGATTTTCCTTCAGTGCAGTCAGGCGTGTCTGGATGAAGAAACGCAGGCCGTCATGCGCACCGGGGAGAATCCCATCTGGTTTGACGGGCTGCATACGCTGGTCTCCGCAGAGGAATCCAAGGCGCTCAACGGAGACAGCAGCCCCAAGGTCATCATTGCCTCCGGCGGCATGTGCGAGGGAGGCCGGATCCGGCATCATCTCAAGCATAATCTATGGAACGAAAACAACACGGTTCTCTTCGTCGGATATCAGGCCGTCGGCACCCTCGGCCGCATCATCTACGACGGCGCAAAGGCCGTCAAAATCATGGGGGAAACGATCGAATGCAGAGCGGAGATCGAGCTGCTCAGCGGAGTTTCCGGCCACGCGGATCAGCAGGGCCTGCTGGACTGGATCGACCGCTTTGAGCAGAAGCCTGCCTTCGTTTTTGTGAATCACGGGGATGACGACTCCTGTGCGGAGCTGGTTTCCCGGATCCAGTCGCGTTTCGGTCTGCCGGCCCTTTCTCCCTATTCCGGCTCCTGCTTTGATCTTCTGCGAGGCGAATGGATCCGCCTGACAGACCCGGTCTGGAGAAAAAAGAACGGCCGGAAGCAGGCCGGGCAGAGCGCCGCGTCCGGCAGGAGCCGGCACGATGAGCTCTACCGCCGCCTCCTCGATTCCGTCCAGGCCCTTCAGGAGCATGTGCTCTCCATGCAGGATCATGCCAACGGTGAAATCATGCAGCTCACGGAACAGATCGAGCGCCTGCTGTAAGGTCCCCCGTCCCCGCGGAGGGCTGCCGGACACGGAACGCAATCCACTCTCAGAGGTAAAGGATGAAAGCAATGTATACGGATGATTCCCCGGACCTGGAGCAGCTCCTTGCCGAAAACCGCGCCCTGCGGGCCGAGCTGGAGGAGGCGAAGGCGGCCAACCTGGCCAAGGAGACCTTTCTGAGCAACATGTCCCATGATATCCGCACACCGATGAATGCCATCGTGGGGATGACCGCGCTGGCCAAGCGCTATATCGATGAAAAAAGCAGGGTGATGGACGCGCTGGAGAAAATTGATACCGCCAGCGGTCATCTGCTGAATCTGATCAACGATGTCCTGGACATGTCCCGCATCAGCTCCGGCCGGATGAAGCTCGCCAGGGAATCCTTCTCCCTGAGCGATCTCCTGCATGACGTCATGATTATCATCCGCCCTCTGATGGAATCCAGGGGACATACCTTCAGGCTGGTTCCGGAGCAGATTCAGGCGGAGCGTTTTTTCGGCGATCCCCTTCGGATCCGGCAGATTCTGGTGAACATTCTTTCGAATGCCGCCAAATATACCCCGCCGGGCGGTCATATTCTCTTCACCGTGTCCGAAAGGATGGAAGGCGATGTGTGTCATCTGGGCCTGGCCTGCCGGGATGACGGCGTCGGCATGACAGAGGATTTTCTGCGGCGGATCTTTGAGCCCTTCGAGCGGGTAAACAGCTCCACCATTTCCCGGATTGAGGGAACCGGTCTGGGCATGAGCATCGTCCGGAAGCTGGTGGACGCCATGAACGGAACCATCCGCATTCAGAGCGCGCCGGAGCAGGGAACCGATGTCCGGATCGATCTGCCGCTTCCCCTGGAGCCGGTGCAGGAGGAAACCGAATCGCTCCGTGGACTCCGTCTGCTGATCGTGGAGGAAAACCAGGAGCTGCAGCAGACCTATCACCGCTATCTGGAAGAGGCTTCCGTGGAGCATACCCTTGTTTCCACGATGCCGGATGCCCTTTCCGCCGTGACGGAGGCGGAATTCCTGCAGCGTCCCTTTGCGATCCTTCTTCTGGGCAGTCTGTCGGAGGGCGTTTCCCATGTGCTCGAGCTGGCCGGCTATCTGCATGAATCCAGGCCGGCGCTGACCCTGGTCATGGCCGGCGATCTCGACTGGTCCCATCTGGAATACCGGGCCAACCGGGCCGGCGTCTATCACTTCATCCCGCTTCCCGTCTTCCGGAAGACGCTGATCAACGGTCTGAGCGCAGCCCTCCTGGACGGCCAGGAAAAGAGCACCTCCTCCGGCTTCCCCAATCTGGCGGGCCGCCGTCTTCTGCTGGTGGAGGACAACCCGATCAACCGGGAAATTGCGCTGGACGTGCTCCAGTCGACCCAGGCGGCCGTCGACACCGCCGAAAACGGGCAGGAAGGGGTCGATCTCTTCCTGGCTTCCCCGACCGGAACCTACGATCTGATTCTCATGGATATCCAGATGCCCGTGCTGGACGGCTATGGCGCGGTAGCGCTGATCCGCTCCGCTCCCCGCGAGGATGCGGCCACCGTGCCCATCTACGCCATGACCGCCAATACCTTTGCCGAGGACATTGCCCGCGCCCACGAGGCCGGCATGAACGGCCATATCGCCAAGCCAATCGATATCGACACGCTGATGGAGCTGCTTCGCAGAGAGCTGAGCTGAAGCCCTCCGCTCCGGGCCTGCCGGGAAGCGGTGTCCTGCTCCGCTCTCCCCCGGCCGGGGGCAGCCAGAAAAGGGAGGTGATCCAATGGAACCCTATCAGGTCAAATATCTTTCCAACCTCCGGGAGATCGGAACCCTTGCCGATCTGTATCGGAGCAATGCCGACGGCTTTGATCTCTGGTTCCGGGATCGTCTCTCCTCCGATCGCCGCATGGAAGCGCTGCGGGAGGAAAACCTCTCGCTTCTCAGCCAGCACCTCTTTCCCACCCTCGATCAGATTTTCAGCGCCGACAGCGAAACGCTCCGTCAGCTGGAGGCCTTTTCGGATCAGCTGATGGACTGGAAAACCAACCTGGACTGCGGCCTGTATGTGGTCATTCATAAAGCGCTTCTCAGCCTGCATCGGGTGCGCCGCAACAGGGACGGCATCATTCGTGAGCTCTACAGGCTCGGCATGGGCTACTATTATCTGTATATGTATGTTTCCGCCATCCCGGGGGAGGAAGTCTCCGCCCTGAATTTTCGCAATGAAATGCTCTTTACGGAGGCGGCCTCCTACTTTCCGTTCTTTCACCGGATCCAGTCGGAAGAAACCCGGGGATATATCATCCGGGCCATGGCCAACATTGCGCTGTGCACGCAGGACAAGCACCGAAAGATCGCCACGGGCATCCGTATCCTCCAGATCGTTCAGGATCCGGACTTCCGGGCAGCTGCGCCCTCCCTTCCCTGGGACGTGTTTCTGAGCCGAACCCATCAGCAGATGAGCGCCAACCGGCACGAGCTCTCCACCGGGGATCTGAACCGGGACGAGCTGGCCGCGGTCCTGGACTCCTGCTATGTCGTCTTTCAGGCACAGGAAAAGGAAGCTCAGCCCAGCGTCCGCTGGCTATGGCCCCTGTATGACATGGAATACAGCTGCGGCTATGCGACCGCGGAGCAGACGGTTCATCGGCTGGAGAAGCTCATCGCGGATACGCCGGAGGACGCCTTTGACATGTCCGGCCTGTACGGCCAGATCCAGCTGCCGCTCTACTACAGCCATATGCTCCGGAATCATCCCCGCCTGGCGGATGATCCGCTGCGCCTGCGCTTCATGGTCCAGGCCTCGGAAAAAATGCTGCGCGCCCTGACCTCCTGCCCTCCGGAGCAGTTTGATGCCTACTTCTTCTTCCTGATCCGGGAGGTTGTCAAGGAATATGTGGAGTTTCCCGGCTGCGTCACCTATCAGGATCTGACCCGGAGGCTGCTGCAGCGCTTTGCGGTGCCCCTGTATATTCGCAGCCGGAAGGCCTCCCGCATGATGCGTCTGCTGAGTCAGGAGCTGCTTTCCCACTTTCCGGACGCCTTTGACGGCCTTCCCTTTCTGCGGGAAATCCAGGACCCTGCCCTGCGGGAAGCCTCCCTGCTGGATTACGCCGAGTCCTGCGGGCTCTATTATGATTTCGGGCTGCTGAAAATCAATCTGACCCGAACATTGCAGGCCCGCAGCCTCTTCGAGGATGAGCTTCCGATCTATCACCTGCACTGCCTCTCCGGCTGGGAGGATCTTCGCTCCCGCCCGTCCACCGAGCGCTACGCCGATGTGGCACTGGGCCATCATGCCTGGTACAACGGCGCCGACGGATACCCGCAGGCCTATCAGCGGGCTCAGTCTCCCTATCGGCAGATGACCGACGTGGCTGCCCTCATCTCCTTTCTGCTGGAAACGCCCGATGCCCCCATGGCTTCCCTGGTCCGGCAGGTGAGCGCTCTGGAGGGAACGCGGTTCTCTCCCCGGGTGACGGCCGTGTTCAGCGCGCCCGACGTCGCGGCGAAGCTGGATGCGCTGCTGAAGGAGGACGGGCGGGCGGATTATCAGCTGATCTGGCAGGAGCTGGCTTCGCGGCGCGATAAATGTTAACCATCGTTTTCATTTCAGGTTGACATACAGTTCTCTTTGTGCTATCCTCCCCTGGATCTGATTCCGGAAAAGGGGAGAATCGACATGCAGAAACTGACCGTCCGTGAAATGACCCGGGTTGCCATCGGGATTGCTCTGATCGCCATCTGTTCCTGGATCTCCGTTCCGATGGTGATTCCCTTCACCCTGCAAACCTTCGCGGTCTGCCTGGTGACGGCGCTGCTGGGGCTGAAGCTGGGGCTCTGGAGCGTCGCCGGATA
>CAMNCR010000212.1 GCA_946534455.1 uncultured Clostridia bacterium
GTGCTGGGCTGCACGCATTATGTGTTTCTGCGGGAGATGATCCGGGACATGCTTCCGCCCCATGTGGTGATTACCGATGGGAGCGAGGGAACCGCGAGACAGCTGGCACGGGTTCTGGGCCAGCGTGACCTGCTGACGGACGGGGAGAAGGGATCTGTGATTCTTCGAACCAGCGGCAGCGGGCAGGATCTGGCTCTGATGCAGATGCTGATGGAGCGGGGCTTCGGCTCGGAAGGGGATGCCGGTGCGCGTCCCGCAGGCTCAGCGGCTTCAGCTCTCTGATTCTCCGTGAAACAGAAGCGCCATACATGAAAAAAACGAGGGGAAACCGGGCGGGACGCCCGGTTTCCCTGTTGCTCATCCGGCAGGAATCAGGTATAATTGAAAAGAAGCAGACATCAGCGAATATTGATCGAAGAGCATAAGGAGAACAGCCATGTCAGTTCATCATGAAACGCAGCCCAGGGGCATTTCCATCCGGCTTGTTCACGCGGCCATGTTCCTGTGTGCGATTGCCGCGGCAGTTCTGCTGATCGTTTCCATGCAGCAGTCTTCCAGCGTGTTTTCAAAGCTGTCCGCGGAAACGGGCAACTATATCGTCAGGCAGTCCGCCGCCCACGGTCTGATGGAGGCATCCGACTATCTGACGGAGATGGTGCAGCGGTTTACCCTGGACGGAGACAGAACGTTCATGGACAGCTACTTTGACGAGGCCTATGTTTCCAAACGGCGGGAGCAGGCCATTACCGCCATGTCGGAGAATGACGCGGATCCGCGCCTGGTCCAGCAGCTGCAGGAGGCCATGGAGGAATCGCAGGCCCTGATGTTCCGGGAATATTACGCCATGAAGCTGGTCACGGAAGCGAAGGAAATGACGGAAATCCCGGAGACGCTGCGCGCCATTGAACTGAAGACGGAGGACAGCTTCCTTCTCCCGGATGAGAAGATGGAGCTGGCCCAGGAAATGGTGATGGGCAGCGAATACTATGCAAGCAAGGAACGGATCCGCACCAAGCTGAAGACAAATCTGGACATGCTGGACGAACAGATGAACGCGACCCGGCAGGAAACCTCCGCCCGGATGATGCAGGACCTGAACCGGAATCGCATCATCACCATTGCGGTGATCGTTCTGCTGTTTGTGCTGCTGTGGATGACGGCGCATATGAGCACGATCCCGCTGATCCGCGCGGAACGGGCCGCCCGGGAGAAAAAACCGGTTCCGGTCATCGGCGCGAAGGAGTTTCGCTACATGGCCGAGCATTATAACGGGCTGATGAACAGCACGGAGCCGGATTCGGAGACGGACGGGGGAGAAGAATGACGGGTGCGCTGTGAAGCGTGCCATGAAGGGGTGAGGGATCCGGATGAGAAAAAAGAATCTCATGACAGGCCTGTGTCATGGCCTTGCAGCGATGATGCTGGGGCTGTGCATCCTGGCAGGGGCCGCTTTTCCCTGCGCCGCCGCGGAGAGCTACTATGTGGAAAACAACTGGAACTTTGTGGATGCCTCCATGCCGGTGACCGGCGGCATCCCCGAGGACGCGATCGGCCTGCTGGGGCAGATCGGACGAAACGGCGTGCTGCGCGTGGCGACGGATGCCGTGCATCCGCCCAGGACCTTCCTGGATCCGGAGAAAAGCGGGCAGGACCGGTTTGCGGGCGCGGACATGGAGCTGGCCCGATACATTGCGAAGCGGATGGGCGTGGAGCTGGTGATCGTGGAGCTGGAGCCGGAGCGGGTGCTCCCCTCCCTGCTGAACGGCATGTGCGATCTGGCGATTTCCTCGATTGATTTCACGCCCTCCCGCGCGCTGTCCTATACCATGTCCCGGTCCTATGATCATTCGGAACCGGCTCCCGTGATCGGCTTGCTGGTGTCCGGGGATTCGCCGATTGTGACGCTGAAGGATCTGGAGGGGAAAACCGTCATCGCGCAGAGCAATTCCCTGGCGGAGACGGTGGCGGTCAAGGAAGGCGTTGAATATCTGGAATTTCTCCGGGCCTCCGTCGCCCAGAAGGTGGGCATGGCCCTGGAAGCGGGACAGGCAGACGCGGCGTTTGTGGATGTTCAGAATTCAGCCGTCTTTTTTGAAAAGAATCCGGATACTTCCCTGCGCCTGGTGGAGGGACTTGAGTTTACCCCGGACGAAATCTATCTGGGGAAGCGGGTCGCGACGCACAAGGGAGAAATCCAGCTGATGTACTTCGTCAACGGCGTGATTGAGGAAGTCCTGGAAAAGAATCTTTATGAGACCTGGCTGCAGGAGGCTGCAGCGCGGGCGGACGTGGCGGAAGGGGAGCCGTAACGGAAAAACGGCGTCTGCTTCGAAGGCAGAAGGACGCAGGGCCGCCATGGAAGGGGGAAGGTGAATGAAACAGCAACGGAGAGGGAATGTGCTGCTCTCATTCGTAATACTGCTTTTTTTGGGAATAAACTGGGCCGGCAATGAGCTGGTATCCCGCCTGAGCTGGCCGCTCTGGCTGGATTCAGTGGGGACGGTCATGAGCGCCTACCTTCTGGGACCGGTCTGCGGCGCAATCGTCGGCGCCACCTCCAACCTGCTGCTCCATGTGCTCTACGGCATTCCCTGGTATTATGCGCTGATCAGCATGCTGATTGCCGTCATCGTGGGCGTGGCCGCCAGAAGAAATAAGCTGAGCACCCTGCTGGATGTCATGACCATCAGCGCGATCCTGGCCGGGGTTGTGGCGGTCTGCGCCTATCCGGTGAACCTGATCCTGCAGGCCGGGAGTACGGGCAATGTCTGGGGCGACGCCGTGATCGGCTTTCTCGGGGAACGGGGCATTCCGCGCTGGGCAGGGCTGTTCGTGGGGGAACTGTACGTAGAGCTGCTGGACAAGCTGGTGATTCTGCTGGCGCTGTTCCTGGCGGTCCGGACGGTTCGCCTGGTCAGGAAGCTGCTGGGCAGGATCCGGGCGGAAAGAAAACCGGCGAAGGAGTCCCTGGCGCGCACCTCGGCGCTGCTGCTGGCGGTGGGGCTGGGCGTATCCTCCTTGTGGGCGGGGCCGGCGGCTTCCCGGGCGGAGGACGGAGAAGCGCAGACGCAGCTCAACTACAATGATTATGTTCAGACGATCTACTCGACCTCCAACGGCCTTCCCTGCGGCGAGGCAAACGATATTGCCATGACCGGGGACGGCATCATCTGGATCGGAACCTATGCCGGCCTGTACCGCTATAACGGGCGGGAATTCCGCTGGATGAATGACTTTCAGTCCGTGCGAAATGTCAATTGCCTGTTCTGCGATGAAGAGGGACGTCTCTGGATCGGAACGAACGACAACGGGCTGTCCATCATGATCCAGGAGCAGATTGTCAACGTGATTGATCAGGCCCGGGGACTGCCGGCCAACGCGGTGAAATCCATTATCAGGAGCTCCGACGGGTATTACTATATCGGTACGACCGGAAGCATGCAGGTGCTGACGCTGAACTGCGGGCTCAAGCAGAGCAATGTGCTCTCCGAGGTGGTGTACGCGGATCATCTGGCAGCGGATCAGAGCGGCAATGTGGCAGCGGTTTCCAACGACGGAACGCTCTATCTGCTGCGGGAGGGTCAGATCGTCACCTCCCGGAAGATCCCGGAGGGGAAGACGGATTTCAAGAGCTGCACATTTACCCCGGAGGGGGAGCTGATGGCTGCGACCACCGGCAACGAGATTTTTCAGTTCCGGGTCGGGCAGAATGCACTGGAACTCCAGTCCGTGACGGAATGCCCCGGGCTGCAGAACATCAAAACGCTGCACTGGCTTGAAAACGGGGAGCTCTTTATCTGCGCGGATAACGGGATCGCCTACCGGAGCGCGGAGGGCGGATACGAACGCATCAATACCAACGATTTCAACAATTCCATCGATAATATGATGGTGGACTATCAGGGCAATCTGTGGTTCACTTCCTCCCGCCTGGGTCTGCTGCGGCTGGCACCCTCCAACTTCAGGGACATCTACAGCACGGCCGGGATGGATCGGCGCGTGGTCAACACCACCGTGCAGTGGAACGGGGTCTATTACTTCGGAACGGACAAGGGCATGGACGCGGTGGATCTGACGGGCAAGCGGCAGATCACGGACGCGGTCACGGAACGGTTTGCCGGCGTCCGGATTCGCTGTATGATCGTGGATCAGGAGCAGCATCTGTGGGTGTGCACCTACAGCGAGGGCCTGGTGGAGCTGGAGCCGGACGGAACGGAGCATCAGTATAACCACACGAACGGCGCTTTCGGGAACCGCGCGCGCGTGGTGAAGCAGCTGAAGGACGGGACGATTCTGGCAGCGGGAGATACCGGTCTGAGCTTTATCCGGGATCATCGCGTGGAGCATACGATCAGCCGCTCCGGGGGGAGAATCGCGAGCATGGTGCTGTCCATCCTGGAACGGGACGACGGGACCATTCTGGTGGGCACGGACGGCAACGGGATTGCGGTGCTGGAAAACCGGGAGGTGCTGCGCATGATGACCCGGGAGAGCGGGCTGAGCAGCGAGGTGATCCTGCGCCTGATCCAGGACGAGGCGACGGGCGGCGTTTTCGTGGTGACCAGCAACGGCCTGTGCTACCTGAGTCCGGACGGATCCATCCGAACGCTGGATCATTTTCCGTATTTTAATAACTATGACATCTGGATCAGGGGAACCGACGACCTGTTTGTTCTGTCCAGCGCCGGCATCTATCTCGTGAACCGGGAGGAGCTGCTCAGCGGGAAGACAGACATCACCTATGACCTCCTGGATACCCGGCGGGGACTGAACGGAAGCCTGACCGCCAACGCCTGGGTCTGGTTCAGTGAGGATACGGAGGAGCTGTATCTCCCCTGCGATACGGGGGTCTTTGTCCTGAATACCGGGGCCACGTCCACGGGCGGCGGCCTGTACAGGATGAAGGTGACCGGAATCCGGACGGACGGAGAGCTGCACCGGGTGGAGCGGAACGTTCCGACCCGGATCGCCAGGGGAAGCAGCAAGATTGAGATCCTGCCTGAGGTCATCAATTATACGATTCAGGATCCGTATGTGGGCTATAAACTGGACGGATTTGACAGCGACTGGACGATCGTGCCGCAGAACGCGCTGGGCTCGATCGTTTACACCAATCTCCCGGTCGGATCCTTCGTGTTCCATCTGGCCGTGTTCGACAACAGCCAGGAGACGATTCTTGCAGAGCGCACCTATACCCTGAGCAAGAGCCGGGAAATGTATGATAATAACTGGTTTATCGGCTATATTCTGTTCGTCCCCATGTTCACGGTGTTCTGGGTCACCTGGCTGCTGGTGAAGCGGCATGAGCGGAAGATGGAGGAAGAACTGGAGCTGGCAAACCGGCAAATTGAAATGGGCAAGCAGACGGTGGTGGCGATCGCCCGCACGGTGGACGCCAAGGATGAAAGAACCAGCGAGCACAGCAAACGCGTCGCGCTTTACTCCGAGAAGATTGCCAAGGCGGCCGGGATGGATGAAAAGCAGTGCCAGGATATCAAATGGGCCGCGCAGATGCATGACATCGGCAAAATCGCCATTCCGGACGCGATTCTGAACAAGGATTCCCGGCTGACGGACGAGGAATACGCGATCATGAAAACGCATACGACCCGCGGCGCGGAGATTCTGGAGGGCTTCACCCTGCTGGATAACGTGATCGAGGGGGCGGAGTATCATCATGAACGTCCGGACGGCCGGGGATATCCCAAGGGACTGAAGGGCATGGAGATCCCGCTGTATGCCAGAATCATCGGCGTGGCGGATGCCTTTGACGCCATGACCGCCAACCGGGTTTACCGGAAGCAGATGGACTTCAGCTACGTGCTGGGCGAGCTGGAGAGGGGAAGAGGGACCCAGTTTGATCCGCAGTTTGTGGATATCCTGCTGGAGCTGATCCGGGACGGGACGATTGATCTGAACAAGATCTATCATGTGCCCAGAGAGGAAACGGAGCAGGCTGAAAAGGCTGTGGCCGGGGACAGGGCGGCACATCCTGCCGAAGCTGCGGCGGAGAAGGAGCCGAAGCAGGAGCAGAAGGGAGGCAAAGCATGAAGAGAACCGTGACGATCACCGCACTCGTCTGCGCCGCGGTGCTTCTGATTGTCTCTCTGGCAACGGGTTACTGGACCAACCGGCCTCACGCCGGCATTCTGCGGGTTGGCTTTGTCTATTCGGAGGATGAGAGCACACCCTACACCGCGAATTTCGTTCTTGCGCAGCGGGCGCTGGCGGAGGAATATGACGGCCAGGTGGAAATCCTCTCCAGGAGCAATGTGCTGGGAAAGGATTCGGAGCGGCCCCTGCTGGAGCTGATCCGGGAGGGGTGTCAGATTCTGTTCATCAACCTGGATACGGACATTCCCGTGACGATGGCGTGGCAGCATCCGGAGGTGCAGTTCTGCCAGGTTTCCCTGCCGACGGTCAGCATGGACGGAACGCCGGACAACTATCACACGTTTAACGGAGAAATCTATCAGGCCCGCTACGCGAGCGGCGTGGTGGCGGGCATGAAGCTGCGGGAGCTGCTGGACAGCGGATCCCTTCAACCGCAGGAGGCGCTGGTGGGCTACGTCGGCGCGGGCAGCAACCCGGAGGTCATTTCCGGATTCACCGCCTTCCTGCTGGGGGTGCGAAGCGTCGCCCCGGAGGCGACCATGCGGGTTCGCTATACCGGCTCCTGGGGCAACTTTAACGAAGAAAAGGAGCAGACAAAGCGCCTGATCCGGGAAGGCTGCGTGATCATCGCCCAGCATGTCAATACGGCGGCCCCCGCCATTGCCTGCGAGGAGGCAGCGGCAGGCGGCAAGACGGTCTATCACGTGGGCTATCATCAGGGCATGATGGATGTGGCCCCCTCCTGTGCGCTGGTGAGCATTCGCACCAACTGGGCGCCCTACGTGCTCGAAGCGACAAAGGCGATGCTGGAGGGCAAATCGATCGAGAAGACGGTCAGCGCCAACGCGCATGGAAGGGATCTGAGCGCGGGCTTCGAAAGCGGCTGGGTGGAGCTGCTGGATCTGAACCAGCTCCTGGTAGCGGAAGGCACGGAGGAAAAGGTGGAGCAGGTGATCGACAGCCTGAAGAAAAAACGCCTGAAGGTCTTCAGCGGCAGCTACACCGGAGTGAATCCCCGCAATGCGGGGGACACCATCGATCTGGAAGGCGGCTATGCGGAAAACCAGCAATCCTCCAATCCCTCCTTCGGATACATCCTGAAGGACTACATCCAGGTGGAAAACTGACCGGAACGGTAAAATGAAAAAAGGACTTGACAAAGTCCGAATCATGTTGTACCATAATCCTCGCGCCTGAGAGCGCAGGATATCGCGGGGTGGAGCAGTTGGCAGCTCGTCGGGCTCATAACCCGGAGGTCGTGGGTTCAAATCCCACCCCCGCAACCATCTGGCTCAATAGCTCAGTTGGCTAGAGCATTCGGTTCATACCCGGAGTGTCATAGGTTCGAGTCCTATTTGAGCCACGACCCGGAGACCTTGCAAGAGAAGGTCTCCGGGATTTTTTATTCCTTCGGAGAAGGAAGACTGGGCGTGCCCGCGGAGGGGGGCGGCCATGGGCATCAGGGCAGGGCTGGAAAGGGGACTTCTGTGCCTTCCGGATGCGCAGGGAGAGGGCCGGATTCTTCCGGAGGAAACCGTTGACACGGGTCTGCGGGGGCCTTATACTGTCGGACATGGCCTGAGCGGAAGGCGAGAGACAGGCCTGGAGGGTGGAGACAGAGGATGACGGATGTACGGAGCGGGGACAGGAGGATCTGGATCAGGCGCGTGATGATGAGCGCGCTGGGCGTGGTCATCTGCGGGATCAGCGTGGGCATGTTCAAGCATGTGGCGCTGGGCGTGGATCCGTTCCAGGCGCTGATGAGCGGCCTGGACGCGGTGATCCCGATTCCCTTCGGCACGCTGTATGTGATCGTCAATCTGGTGCTGCTGCTGTTTTCCCTGCTGCTGGACCGGAAGAAGATCGGCCTGGCGACGCTGATCAACCTGTTTCTGCTGGGATACATCGCGGAGTTTTCGCAGCGCTGCATGCGTTCGCTGTTTCCGGCTCCGGGTCTGGTGCTCCGGCTGGGAATTCTGGCGGTGGCCATCGTCATCATGTGCCTGGCGTCGGCATTCTATTTCACGGCGAACCTGGGCGTATCGACCTACGACGCGGTGGCGCTGATCTGGTCGGAGAGGCAGAAAAGGATTCCTTTTTCGGTCTGCCGGATCATTGCGGATCTGTGCTGCGTTGCGGGCGGGATCGCCCTTTGCCTGGCGGCCGGCTTCAGCCTGCAGCAGGTGCTGGGCGAGGTGAATATCGGAACGATCATCACGGCCTTCTTCATGGGGCCGCTGATCGCGTTCTTCAATCGGCGGGTGGCGCGTCCCTTCCTGGAAGGCGCGCGGCAGGCGTCCGGACAGAATCAGTAAAATCATCAGGAGGTTTTCATGCTGAAGGAAATGGGCTTTGGAAGAGGCGTGAATCTGGGCGGCTGGATGAGCCAGTGCGACTACTCGGAGGAGCGGCTGAATCATTTCATTACGGAAGAGGATATCCGGCGGATCGCGTCCTGGGGCCTGGATCACGTGCGGCTGCCCGTGGATTATAACGTGCTGGAGAATGATGAGGGCACCGCATGGCGGGAGGACGGCTTCCGGCGGGTGAATCAGGCGGTGGCCTGGTGCCGGAAGCATGGGCTGAACCTGGTGATCGATCTTCATAAAACGGCGGGCTTCTCCTTTGACGAGGGGGAGGCGGAAACGGGCTTCTTCGCCAGCGAGGCCTGCCAGGAGCGCTTTTACCGCCTGTGGGAGCGGATTGCGGAGCAATGCGGCGGAGACCCGGAGCATGTGGCGTTTGAGCTGCTCAACGAGGTGACGGATCCCGCCTTCATGGATACCTGGAACCGGGTGGCCGGCATCTGCATCCGGCGGATCCGCGCCATCGCCCCGAAGCATCTGATCCTGGTCGGCGGATATCATAATAACAGCGCGCATGCGGTGCCGGCCCTGGATCCGCCGGCGGACGACCGGGTGATCTACAATTTCCACTGCTACGAGCCCCTGGCCTTTACGCATCAGGGAGCGCCGTGGGTCCGGTCGCTGGATCAGAGCGTGCGGCTTTCCATCGGGGAAGCGGGCATGGAGGAGGATTATTTTGACCGCCTTTTCGCGCCTGCCATCGAGGCCGCGAAAAAGAACGGCACGGAGCTGTACTGCGGAGAATACGGCGTGATTGACCGGGCCCGGCCGGAGGATGCGCTCGAATGGTTCCGGCGGATTCATGACGCGTTTGAGCGGCACGGCATTGCCCGGTGCGCCTGGAGCTACAGGCAGATGGATTTCGGCCTTTCGGATGAGCGGCTGGACTGCATCCGGGACAGGCTCCTGCCCCTGCTGTAAACAAAACAGGACGCGCATTTACGCGTCCTGCACCCGAATACTGATTTCCCCGGAGTGGAGCACCTGCTCCACTCCTTTTTCATCCCGGACCCGGAGGCCGTAATCCCTTTCCAGGTCGAGCGCCAGGGCGGGGACGGGATCCCGGCCGGGGGACAGGATCAGGATGGGCTTGCCCAGCACCATGAGCCGATCCCGATATTTTTCAAAGAGCCGGTCGGAGCCGGGGTTTGCCGCATAGTCCAGGAGCCTGTCCAGCACCTGCGCGGCCAGGCGGTTGCGCAGGTCGGGAATGGGCAGATCGCCAAAGGCCGAGCCCGCGATGGGGCTGAGGGCCTCCGGGAAATCGCCCTCCGGGGGCCGGGTGTTGATGCCGATGCCGATGACCACATAGCTCATTCGGCCCGTTTCACAATCCAGCCCGGCCTCGGTCAGAATGCCGCAGATCTTCTTCCCGTTCAGCAGCAGATCGTTGACCCATTTGATGCGCGGCTGCACATGGGCCAGGCTTTCAATGGCTTCCGCGACCGCCACCGCGGCACAGGAGGTCAGCAGGGTGGATTCCGCGGCGGGCGTGTCCGGACGGAGCAGCAGGCTGAGATACAGACCGCTGCGCGCGGGCGAAAAGAAGCTGCGGCCGAGACGGCCCCGGCCGGCGGTCTGCTCGCCCGCTACCAGAGCCAGCCCGGCCGGCGCGTTCTCCAGCGCCATCTGCCGGAGCACGGTGTTGGTGGAGGAGATGGTGGGGAAGAAGCGAACCTCCAGCGCATCATGCGCCAGGTAGCGGCGAATGCCTTCCGCCGAGAGCACGTCGCTGCCGGAGGCCAGACGATGCCCCCGGCGGGGCACGGATTCGATGGGATAGCCCTCCTGACGAAGCTGATCGACCGCCTTCCAGACAGCCGTACGGCTGACGGAAAGCTCCCGGGAAAGCGCTTCACCGGACACAAAGGCGTCCGGATGGGCCTGAAGGGTTCGGAGAACCTGCTCTTTCGTCACGAAAAACACTCCTTGAGGGTCGGAATATTACCGGATGAGCGGATGAAGCCGAAGCGCCAGGAGGGCGGCGAGGACGACCTTGACGCCGTCGGGAATCAGATAGGGAATCACGCACCAGCTGAGCGCGGTGCCCAGCGAAATGGGCCCGGTTCCCCGGGCGTAGACCACCATGAACCAGGCGGTGCCGAAGGCATAGCAGAGCAGAATGCCGGCGGCCATGGCGAGGATCATCACCCAGAGCCTGCGCCCGTGCCGGGCAACCGCCAGCCCGACGACCAGCGCTGTGAAGAGGAAGCCGACGATATAGCCGCCGGTGGTGCCCAGGAGAGCTCCGGGGCCGCC
>CAMNCR010000213.1 GCA_946534455.1 uncultured Clostridia bacterium
TGAAGCCGAAGGCCACGGCCAGCACCAGATAGAAGGCCCAGGGGATGAAGCTCCAGTGGAAGAGCGGGAAGACCCCGGCCCACTCCGTGATGGACCCCATTTCCGCCAGATGCGGATTGACCGCGTACATAACCCATTCTGAGAAGGAATAGAACAGAATATCCGCCGCCAGGCCGCAGGTGAACATCATGCTGCCCCAGGCGAAGAAGGAGTACTTCGGCTTTTCGTGCGCCTCTCCGAGCACGATGTTGCCGTACTTCGAGAAGGCCAGGAACAGGGAGACCGCCAGCACGCCCACCCCGATGATCAGGTAATAGACGCCGAGGGTATCGCCGAAGAAGAAGCGGACCTGGGCGATGACGCCGTTGGCCTGCTCCGGAAACAGGAAAAGATAGCCCGCCAGGGCCATGATGAGCACGAAGGGCGCCAGCGTAATCAGCCAGTCAATGCGCCCCTTTCCCGTCTTTGCCTTCATGGTTCATGCACTCCCTTCATTCCATTCATCTCCGCGGAAGCGGCCCGCCAGGCCGGATCCACCGCCCGGAGCTCCTCCAGGCTGTCGATTTCCAGCACATCCTCCCGGTTCATCCGGTGAATGCCCAGGGCATAATGCTCCGGGAAGAGAAACAGCGGCACATCGTCCCAGTACACATCCCGCCGCCCGGATTCCCAGGCCCGGGTCACATCCTCCGCCAGCTGCTCTCCGTCGTCTTCGCTCCACCGGCTGACGGAAAACAGCTGCCATCCCCGGGGGCCGCCGGTGCGGCTGCAGCCGGTCACCACCTCTCCCTCCAGGGTCAGCACCCATTCCCGGGTGGGCTCGTCCGTCCAGATGGCGTTATAGCCGCTGCGCTCAAAGTCGGGGGAGAGGGCCTCCGGATTGCGGATGATCTGATCCCCGTCGAGAATCATGCTGTCCGGCAGCCAGTCCCGCGCCGCGTAGAGGGAGGAGATGTTGTTCGTGCCCTCCCAGTGCGGGTTTTCGATCAGGGTGAGGTCCGGATAGTCCTTCCGGAGGGCGGAAAAGGCCTCCCCCCGGTAGCCGGTGACGATCGCCGTTTCCCGGATGCCCTGGGCGCGCAGCGCCTCGAGGATGGAAACGATCATCGGCCGGCCGAACACCGGCACCAGGGGCTTGGGCATCGTATCCGTCACCGGCCGCAGGCGCTCGCCCCGGCCCGCCGCCATGATAATCGCGCGCTTCACACAGCTCATGCCTGTTCCCTCCCCGATTCGAAGTAGGCCCGGGCCAGCCGCTCGTATTCCTTGGCATAGCGGTACTGGCGCAGGGCATATTCGCCGAATTCCACGCCCCGCTGCCGCTTGAACTCGCACCAGTTGCTCCACAGCAGGCCGCAGGCGGCCATATAGCCATAGATCTTATAGCGCACATCCTCCGGACAGCCTTCCTCATAATACAGATCGATCAGCCGGTCCGTCTGCTCCCGGGAATAGAGGGCATAGATGCAGAACATGGCCAGATCCACATCCTGGTCCTGCATGCCGGCATATTCCCAGTCGATGAGCAGGGTCTTCTCCTGCCCGTTTTCCTCCCAGAGCAGGAAGTTATCGGGATTGGCGTCGATATGCGTCAGGGCCCAGCGGGTGCAGCGGGATTCCAGCTCCGGCCGCAGCGCCAGGACCCGGGCCTTCGTCTCCGCGTAGTCCCGGAAGACGGAGGGGGCGCCCTCCCAGAGGCCCTCATAGAAATCGATCTGGCCGAAGATATCGAAGGTATGCTCCACCTGCAGCTTCCGGGCATGGAAGTCCCGCAGGAGGGCCATGCACCGCCGCAGATCCGGCACGCTGTCCGCGTCGCAGACCCGGGCGTTTTCCACGAAGGCGGTCAGCTTGTAGCCGCTTTCCGGATCGATTTTCAGCACCGGATCGCACAGGCCCGTGTCCAGAACGGCCTGATACACCGCCGCCTCCCGGCGCCGGTCGATGAGCTTCTCGGTGCCCTCCCCGGGCACGCGCATGATATACCGCCGGCCCCGGCAGGCAAAGAGGAAGGACCGGTTGGTCATGCCCTTCTTGAGCACGGTGATGCCGGTGATCTCCTCCGGCGCGCAGTCCAGCGCCCGGGTCAGCACGTCCATGGTTTCGCTTTTCAGATGATTGGAATCCCCGTCCAGCTCGCGAAGCTGCTCATAGGTATTGATTTCCGCCACGGCGTCCGCGGCGACCCTCCGGGCCGGAAGCAGCATCCGGCCTCCCTCCCGCAGGGTTTCCTCCCAGAAGCTCTCCCGCCAGGCCGGATCCGGCGCCAGGGCCCGGAGCCGCTCCCGCACGCGGGCGCTTTCCGCCCCGGTCAGGTAGGCGATGCCGATCATGGCATGGCGCTTTTCTCCGCCCCGGGCGAAGACCAGCTCTCCCCGGCGGTTGATCCGCACCGTGCTTTCCGGGTCCTCCCGGTCCGCCACCATGTACCAGGAGCCGGTTTCCGTGGACCGGAAGGGATTGTCCGCCGCCCAGAGATCGCAGGGGATGACATAGCAGTTGTCGAGGCTGTCCGCCGCCAGGGCCAGGCTCAGCAGGTTGTTGCCGGAGGCATAGTCCGGATTGACGATCAGGCGCACGCCCCAGGTGTCCATCAGATATTCAAAGCGCTCCTTCATGAAGCCCACCACGACGGAAACCTCGGTCACGCCGACCTCCCGGAGCTGGCGCAGCTGCCGCTCGATGAGCGTTTCCCCGCGCACCTCCAGCAGCGCCTTGGGCACCTCCCGGCTGATGGGCACCATGCGCATGCCGAAGCCCGCCGCCAGAATGACCGCCCGGCGCGGACTTCTGTCCGCCACGAAGGCCCGGCCCCGCTCCGTCAGCGCCTGCTCCGCGGTCAGCAGGCCCTCCGCCTGCAGGCCCCGCAGCGCCTGGTTGGCCGCGCCGACCGAGCAGCCGGCCCGCTCCGCCAGCTCCCGCTGGGACCGGAAGGGGCGCCCGGCGATTTCGTTCAGGATTTCCAGTTCTGTGGTGTTCACGAACACGCCTCCAATGTCATTTCATGAACGACAGCATAAAACAAAACCGCGCTCCTGTCAAGGGCAGAAGCGCGGTTTTT
>CAMNCR010000214.1 GCA_946534455.1 uncultured Clostridia bacterium
CGCAGGCAGCGAAGATAATTGTACTGTCCGCTCTGCGCCATCATCAGCAGATGTCCCGCCAGTTTCTTTCGCCGCACGTCCTCCGGCATGCTTCGCAGAAGCTCCCTCCAGGCCGTCCACCGGCCCGCATCATCCCGAAACACCGCCCCATTGACCGCCTCCGCCAGCGCCTCCTCCGGCAGAGCGAGCCATCGCAGAGGCGTCAGCTCATCCGGCGCGTATCCCAGTCGTTCCCGGTAGTACGTTCTCAGCCGATGCACGCCATGCCGCGCCCCGCCCACCGGCTGCAGCTTCTGCCTTCCGAATCCCTCAAAGCTGTCCGGCAGCCTGGCGTAAGCCCGCTCCAGCAGGAATTCCGTTCTCCGGTCCACCAGATCCTCCTCCGGCAGGAAAAGGCAGAATCCCGGTTCAAAATCATGGTCCCGGGAAACCGCATCGTCAAATCCATAGCATTCCGAGCCGCTGCCCGTCAATCCCACGGCAATCAGCTTCTCCACCTGCGGAAACTGCTCCCGCAGCATCGGCGCACCGAAGGCTTCATAGTAGCGTCTGGCCAGCTCCATCCCCTGCATGATCAGTGCCCCGCTTTCTCCTGCCGGATGCCCTTCGCCCTGCGGTTCAGCTCCGCTTCCTGCATAAAATATCCGTAGTGTCCGAAAACCGGCGCGCATTTTTCGCATACAAACGCATAGTACGCGTCCCGGGGCACAGCCTCGCTGTTCAGCAGCTTCTCTGCCTGTTCCATGCACCAGGCAATCTCTTTCTCCGCCGCTTCCTCGCCATCCCGCGCCGCCAGCAGATCCGCCAGGTTCAGCCAGGTCACCGCCTCCTCCAGCGCTCGCTCGGGAAACCCGGCCGCCAGCCGGATTGCCTTCCGGAACAGCGCTTCGCTCTCCCCGTACCGTCCGCAGGCGCACAGGCCCAGCCCCATGTTGTTATACAGGCCGCCCAGCCGCGCATCGTCCTCCGGCAGGTTCCTCTCGTAGTTTTCCCGGGCCAGCTGGAACAGCGGCAGCGCCTCCTCCGGCGTACCGAAGGCTTCGCGCACCGTCGCCGCGTTGATATAGGTCGTTCCGGCGGCGATGGTTTCCTCCATCTCCAGCTCGCGCACCAGCCGCAGCGCCTGCTCAGCATGCTTTCTGGCCGGCTCCTCCATGCCCCGCATCCGGTAATGCCCCATCAGCTCATTATTCAGCGTCAGCTGGCCCCTGCCGTCCCGGTTCATTTCCGCCTCCGCCAGCCAGTATTTCAGATGCCGCTCCGCCCCCTGGGCATCGTTGCGATCCTCATACTGGCTCAGCTTCTCCAGAATCCGGTTCATCGGCACCGGCTTCGGGCTTTCCGTCTCCCCCGGTTTTCCGCATAGCACGCACTGCGGATCGATATAATCTTCCCTGTCAAGCATCCTGTGATCCTCCCGTCTCTCCCTCCTGCAAATACTGCAGCTCCACCTCGGAATCCACAATGTACCGCAGGCTGATCAGGCCTCCGTCCGCCTGCCAGACGAAGGCGTTGACCGGATAGGTCAGCTCCTCGAACGTGCCGTATCGCACCATCAGAGACCGCAGCAGGCTGTCAAAAACCGGGCCCCGGCTCAGAATCGTGTAGGTTTTCCCCGCCGGCTCCATATAATAGTGCAGCACCGCCCGCTGAGTGGGCTCCTGTTCTCTCTTCTGAAGCACGGCCAGGCTGTATTCGGTTTCCTGTCCCAGCACCGTCGAACCGCTGAACATCTGATAGGTTCCCCCGGCATGCGTATAGGGCTTCCCCAGAATTTCATAGCCGTAGCTCTCCATGCATGCGCTCATCTCCCGCAGCGTCATCCCGGGCTGAATGCCGCAGGAAGCGGAGAAGCTCCTTCCCGGCTCCTGTGAAAGGATCGACGTCCACGTTTCCTCCTTCGAAGTCGTCTCCCGATTGGCGGCATACACGATGGCCATGGACACCGCCAGGACGGCGATCATGGAGAAAACCAGGATCTTTCTTCCCCGGGACTGCTGGTACACCTTTTCCGGATCCCAGCGCAGATCCTCCTCCTTCGGCGCCTCCCCGGCCGCCCGGCTATCCGCGCCGTTTTTCGCCGGACTTCCCTTCAGCGGATTCCCGCAGAAGATGCAGGTCTTCCCCCGCGCCATCTCCCGTCCGCAGAACGGGCATTTGACTTCCTTCATGCTTTTCTTCCTTTCCCGCTCCCGCTCGCCGCCCGGCGGAGGAGCCGTTCCTTCCGTCCTCTGCCTTCGATCCGTCCCGTCAGGGTCTCAGCGGCCGGCATCCGTTGATCAGCTGGTCGGTCGAATCCACCCCCGTATAGCATTCCGGAAACAGTCCCGCCATCGACCGCGGCTCCTCTGCCGCTTCCAGATGCGTCAGGTCTCCCAGCTTGGTCATCCGGAAGGCCACCTCTCCCTTCACCCGCTCCTCCGTCACAAGCTCCGTCACCGACGAAGGGGCGCACAGGCAGCGCTGCATCAGCAGCGTCGGCGGAATGTCCATCAGCCACCCGGCCACCGCCATGGAGATGCAGAAATGGCAGAATAATGCAATCGTCTCCCCGGTGTTCCGCTCGCACCGCCAGACCGGACCATCCTTCCTGTATCCGTATCGCGCCATCAGCTCCTCCACGCCGCGGCAGGTTTCATCCCAGATTTCCCGCACGTTGCCGCCCCGGAAGATCGGCGCCTCCGGCCAGGATTCCATCTCCATCAGCATGGGCTCCGCTGCCCACACCCGGGGCGGCAGATCCCAGGAAATGCGCATGCGTCCCGTCTCCGGATCCGGATACCGGCCGCGAAACTCCTGCAGCCAGGAAAGCGTTTCCGCCTCCCGCTTCATCCTCCGCAGCGTATAGTCCGCCGTCTCCCTCGCCCGGCCCAGCGGAGAAACGTAAAAATCCCGGATTTCGTATCCGGCCATTCTCCGGCTCAGCAGCTCCGCCTCTCTCCTGCCCTTTTCGGTCAGAGAGTCCCTCGTATAATCCGGTTCCGCGTGGCGAATCAGCAGTATCCGCATCCTTCCCGCTCCTCTCCCTCATATGGACCTCCGGCAGGGCTCCAGGAGAATCCCGTCCGCTTTTACATGTCCTCCAGAATCACTTTCTGTACGCGTATCACCTGGCCGTGACGAATCTGCAGCTTCGCCATCGTCACCTCACCGCCATACCTTGCCCTTCCGCAGCTGCCCGGGTTCAGCCAGAGTCTGCCGTCAATCCATTCCTCGCTGTATCGGTGCGTGTGGCCATAAACCACCACCTGAATTCCCTCGAGGTTCCGCGGCACGTCCCTGCGGTCATGCGTCATCAGGAAGGAAACCCCTCCGATCCGGAAGCGCAGCAGGCCTGCCAGATCCCGCAGCCCGTCCTGCCAGATGTCATTGTTGCCCCGCACCGCGTAGATGGAGCCGTAGAGGCGCAGCTCGTCCAGATCCATCTCTTTGATGATATCCCCCGCGTGCAGAATATGCCCGCAGCCCTGCAGCTCCCGAACCACTTCCCTGCGAAGCATCCCATGGGTATCGGAAATCACGGCCACGTGCTCCGTCTTTTCCGTCTGTTCCGCCGCGTCCCCGCCGGGTTTTCCGAGCGCCCTCAGGATTCCCGTGCACCCCGCTTCAATCTGTTCCAGCGCGCCCCGAAAATCCCGCGTGTACCAGGGATCGTCGATCTCCATGCCCGGTTCTCCTGCCCAGCTTCTCAGCAGCGAAATCTTTCCCTCCGGATCCCCGCCATAGATCCGTTTCATATCATACAGGTTTTCCGTGTCCATGCCAATCAGATAATCATACCGGCGATAGTCCTCCCGCACCGTCTGTCTCGCCGCATGCGGATCACACAGATATCCCTTCTGCTCAAGCGCCTTCTTCATGGGCGGATAAATGTCATGCCCGATTTCTTCCCTTGTCGCCGCGGCAGAGCTGACCGCAACATCCTTCCGGTTCCGCTCCCGCAGCATCTGCTTCAGCACCACCTCCGCCGCAGCGCTTCTGCAGATATTGCCGTGGCAGATAAACAAAATCTTAATCATAGGCCTCCAATGCCTCACAAGGCTACGTTTTGCCGCGATTAGCGTACCGGGAAAATCGTACATTTCTGCCAAAAATCCGGACGAACCCGGCAAATCGCGGCAAATCGCGGCAAATCGCGGCAATG
>CAMNCR010000215.1 GCA_946534455.1 uncultured Clostridia bacterium
AATCTCCTCGCTCTTTCCGCTTTCATCCCGTATCCACCGTCCCTCCGTAATCCCGGTCATCCTATCACACCCCCGCAGGGCTGTCAAAGCCCCTGCCCGCTTTCTTTCCGGCTTTGCGGTTGAGAAAACATGCATTTTCTGATATCATGGCCGAAGAAACCCACCGGTTTTGAAATCCATACGAAGGGAAGGGATTTCCCCATGACGAACCCGAAAAAAAAGAACCTGCTGATCGCCGGCTGCTGCGCGGCGGTGTTTCTGCTGATCCTGCTGCTGGTCTCCGCGGTGGACGTGGCCGCCATCGGGCCCGAGGGCACCTCCGTCGGCCTGTCCCATCTGAACGGGGCCTTTCACGACCTCACCGGCTTCCGGGAGGGCCTCTACAGCCTGACCGAGAAGCTGGGCTATCTGACCCTGCTTCTCGCCGCCGCCTTCGCCTGCCTGGGCGTTTATCAGCTCGCGCAGCGCAGGAGCCTGCGCCGGGTCGACCGGGAGCTGTGGGTCCTGGCGGGGCTCTATGCCGCGGTGCTGGTGCTGTATGTGCTCTTTGAGCGCGTCGTCATCAACTACCGTCCCGTCCTCATGCCGGACGGCCAGGGGCCGGAGGCCTCCTTCCCCTCCTCCCACACGATGCTGGCCGTCACCATCTGGGGCAGCGCCTTCCTGCTGCTTGACTGCTACGGGATGCAGAAGCCCCTGCGGATCGGCGGGCAGATCGCCTGCTGCGTGCTGGGCGCCGCCATCGTCCTCGGCCGCCTGCTCTGCGGCGTTCACTGGCTGACGGATATTCTGGCCGGCCTGAGCCTGGGGGCCGCGCTGCTCTTTGTCTTCCGCGCCCTCCTGCCGGCCGCCCCGGACAGGGCCTCCGCTCCGCAGACGCCCGCGGAAGCTCCTGCACCCTCTCCCGCGGACGCCGAAGCCTATCGCGGCCGCCACGAAAAAAAGCAGCGGAGCTGAGCCCCGCCGCCGTATATTATTGTCACTAAATAGACCACCTCCGAAGGTTTCCAAAGGGCGATCGGAAAGCCCTTTGGTCGCACCAGAGGTGCGAAAGGATTATTCCTTCCCAAGCCACTTCCAGCAAACCGCCGCCAGCGCGCCGCCGATCAGCGGAGCCACAATGAACACCCACAGGTTCGCCAGCGCGTCTCCGCCCACGAAGATCGCGGGTCCGAAGGAACGGGCGGGGTTCACGGAGGTGCCCGTGAAGTGGATGCCCAGGATGTGCACCAGCGTCAGCGTCAGGCCGATCACCAGGCCGGCAAACTTGCCATACTCCTCCTTCGAGGTCACGGCCAGGATCACCAGCACGAACACGAAGGTCAGGATGATCTCAATGATCAGGGACGCCACCACATTGCCGTCATACAGGCCGTTGGTTCCCAGGCCGCTGGCGTTGCCGCCCAGCACCGCGGACAGGCAGGCCGCGCCGGCCGTCGCGCCCACGAACTGCGCGATCACGTAGCACACGAAATCAGAAACGCTCATCCGTCCGCTGAGCAGCATGCCCAGAGACACGGCGGGGTTGATATGGCACCCGGACACCTGTCCGATGGAATAAGCCATCGCCACGATCACCAGGCCGAAGGCCAGGGCGGTCAGCGCATAGGCCGCGTTCGGATCCGCACCGTTGCACTTCAGCACAGCGGCCGTTCCGCAGGCAAAGAACACCAGAACAAACGTACCGAGGCACTCTGCCACAAACTTCTTGGATTGCTTCATTTTGCAACCCTCCTTTCCGGGCGGTATTGTACCCGCATTCCCCGTAAAAGTCAAAGCTTCTTTGTGTTCCCGTTTTCCGCCCGCTCCACCGCCGCGGCGCAGCTCTCCACACCGTAATATTGCAGGCAGCGAACCGCCGCCTCGTTCATCCTCTCTCCCGCCACCACGATGGGCACCGCGGGCGGGCAGCCCATGTACGCGTCCGCCAGCACCCGTCCCGCGGCCTCCCGCACGGGAATCTCCTCCCGCGGCGCCAGCAGCGCCTCGCGGACGGACATCGCCCGCGGCAGCCGCGGCACGGCCGGCGGGGGCTCCGGAGAAACAGGCTTCCCGAAGGGAATCGCCTCCAGGGCCTCCTCCAGCCTGCGCCAGTCCGCCTCTCCCGTCCGCACGGAGGGCATCAGGGTCAGGAAATCCGGATCCGCGAATTCGCATTCGATGCCCCGCTTCCGCAGAAGCTCCGCCAGGCGGAGGCCCGTGGTTCCGTTTCCTTTCGCTGCCAGCGTCAGCTTCATGGGCTCATTTCCCACCCATTTCCAGCCGCGCCGCCGCAGCCTGTCCTTCAGCGCGTCCAGGCGCCGGACGGTTTCCGCCAGCGCCGCCGGGTACCCCTCGCTGAGCTCCCGGTTCATCCGGTCCAGGGAGGCAAGGATCAGATAGGAGGGGCTGGTGGAGCCAAAGAGCGCCAGGGCGCTCTCCGCCTGCTCCGCCCACAGGGCCGGCGCGCCCTGCGCGATGTGCAGATACGCGGCGCCCGTCAGGCAGTCCAGCGTCTTGTGGGCCGAATCGCAGCACAGATCCGCCCCCTGGGTCAGCGGGTGCAGATCCTCCGGCAGAAATTTCAGATAGGCGCCGTGGGCATTGTCCACCAGCAGGGGAATCCCCCGCGCGTGGCAGACGGCCGCCAGCGGGCGGAGATCGGTCCTCTGGCCCAGATAGTCCGGCGACGTCAGATAGACGGCCATGTAGGTCCCTTCCGCCAGGCGCTCCGAAAGCCGCTCCGGCGTCACGGCGCAGCGCAGCAGTCCCTCCTCCGCCGCCGGCATCAGCCATTCAATTTCCAGATCCAGCAGCGCCGCGGCGGAAATCAGCGTCCGATGGGCGTTTCGCCCCGCCAGCACCCGGCCGGGCAGCCCCAGGGCCTTCGCCCGCAGCAGCGCCAGATACAGCATCGCCCGGATGCACAGGGAGGAGCCCTCCGCCGAATACAGCGTCCTCGCCGCGCCGAAGAGGGCCGCGGCCTGCGCCTCGCTCTCCCGGATGATGCCCCGGGCCCGGTACAGCTCGTCCGCGCCCTGGATTTCCGTCAGATCGAAGGGCTCCGGCCCCAGCGCGGCCACGCCCTTGTGCCCGGGCATATGCATCCGCACGGCGTTTCCCTCCGCATAGCCCCGGAGGAAATCCAGAATCGGCGTGGTCATGCCTCCGCCTCGTCCGCCAGCGCGGCCTGCAGCATGATGGCGCACTCCATGCGCTTGCGGAACAGCTCGCATCCGGTTTCATACACGCCCCGCACGGAGCCCGTCGCGTGATACGCGTTGGCCGCGCACCCGCCGGAGCAGTACAGCCGCGCCCAGCAGTCCCGGCAGGCCTCCCGGGCATAGACGTTGCAGTCGGCAAACTCCTGCTGCGCCTGGGCGTTCGTGACCCCCTGCCACACGTCTCCCAGCCGGAAGGCCTCCTCACCCACAAACTGATGGCAGGGATAGAGATCCCCCCAGGGCGTCACGGCCATGTATTCCGTGCCGGAGCCGCAGCCGGAGATGCGCTTGTAGATGCAGGGGCCGCCGGAAAGATCCAGCATGTAATGATAGAAGGTGAAGGGCCGCCCCTCCCGCCTGCGCTGCAGCATGAGCCGGGCCAGATCCTCGTACTGCTTCAGCACGATGGGCAGGTCCTCCTTCGTCAGCGCCGCGGGATCCTCCGGCCGGCAGACCACCGGCTCCATGCTCAGCTCCGTGAAGCCCAGATCCAGCATGGTCCGGATGTCCTCCAGGAAATCCGGATTCGCGTGGGTAAAGGTGCCGCGCATATAGTAGTTCTTTCCGCCCCGCGCCGCCACCAGCTTCTGGAACTTCGGCACGATGCGGTCCCAGCTGCCGTTGCCCGCGTAGTCCACGCGGCAGCGGTCATGGATTTCCTTCCGCCCGTCCAGGCTCAGCACCACGTTGCTCATTTCCCGGTTGGCAAAGTCAATCACGTCGTCGTCGATCAGCATGCCGTTGGTGGTCAGGGTGAAGCGGAATTTCTTGCCGGCGCCCTCCTCGATGGACCGCGC
>CAMNCR010000216.1 GCA_946534455.1 uncultured Clostridia bacterium
TGGACGGCGGGGCTCAGCCTGGTGCTGGAGGCCGTTTTTCTGTTGCTTGGGCGGTGGGATTTTTCCGTACTGGGCGGGAACGCGGTGGGCGCGCTGGCGGCCATCGGGAATTTTTTTCTGCTCGGCCTGACGGTGAGCCGCGCGGTGGCCCAGGGAAAGGCGGAGGAAGCGAGCCGCCGGGTCCGGGCGTCCGCCTCGGTCCGCCTGCTGGGGATGGGGCTGCTCTGCGCAGGCGCCATCGGCCTGCTGAAAACCAATCCTTACGCGACGCTGATTCCGCTGCTTTTTCCGCGGATCGGCATCCTGTTCCGGCCGCTGATTGACCGGAAGCGGGGCGTGGCTCCCGCTGAACCAGAAGGAAGTGATCTGATTGACTGAACAGCAGACGCCGGATGTGCACAGCAGGCACTTCAGAGCGGTGGACTACGGGCTGATTGCCCTGATGATCGTGCCGTTTCTGATCTGCATCGTGCTGAAGGTGCTCTTTACCCCCGCCTCGGAGGGAGTTCACATCTCCGGTGCCCTGGTATTTCTGGAAATTCCTTTTCCGGTGCAGCCTCTGATCATCAGCGAGAGCCAGGTGAACAGCTGGGGCGTGATCCTGTCGATCCTGGGGCTCTGCCTGTATCTGACCCACGGCCTGACGGCGAAGGCTGTCTGCAGGCGTCAGCTGCTGGCGGAATGGATCGTGGAAAAATGCCAGAAGCTCGTGAAGGACAACATGGGCGAGTATTTTTCCACCTGGGCCGCGTTCATCTGCGCGATTCTGGGGCTCAGCGCCTTTTCGAGCCTGAGCTGCCTGGTGGGGCTCTTCGCTCCCACGGGGGATGTGAACGTGACCGCGGGGTGGGCGGTGCTGGTCTTCTTCCTGATCATGCATTACAAGTTCCGCGGCGGGCTCTGGAACTATTTCATCGGGCTGTTCAAGCCGATTCCGGTTTTTGCGCCGATGAATCTGATCGGGGAGTTTTCCACCCCCCTGTCCATGGCCTTCCGTCACTATGGCAACGTGCTGTCCGGCGCGGTCATCTCCGCCCTGATGGCCTCCGCCCTGGGCGGACTGAGCAAGACGCTCCTGGGCTGGCTGCCCGGCATTCTGGGGGATATTCCCTATCTTCGGGTGGGTATTCCCGCGGTGCTGTCCATCTATTTTGACGTGTTCAGCGGATGCATGCAGGCCTTCATCTTCGCCATGCTGACGATGCTGAACGTGGCGGGCGCGGTGCCGTGGGACGAATGGCGCGCGCGCCAGGAGAAGAGAAAGCTGCGCAGCGGCGCAAACGTCACAACGGGAAAAACGGCCTGAGGCCGATGATGAACGGAGGAAAAGCATTATGTTGGAACTGGCAATGGGTATTATGTTGGGTCTGATGGGTCTGGGCGCCGGATGCGCCATGATCGCGGGTATCGGCCCCGGTATCGGCGAAGGCAACGCGGTGGCCAAGGCCTGCGAGGCGATCGGCCGCCAGCCGGAGTGCAAGAGCGACGTCACGTCCACCCTGATCATGGGCTGCGCCATCGCGGAAACGACCGGTCTGTACGGTCTGATCGTGGCGATTCTGCTGATCTTTGTCGCGCCCGGGATCTTCACCAATATCCTGAAGGAAGCCATTAAGGGATAACCGGGGGCTTTCCGATCCCCTTCGGCTGAGAATGCTTTCAGGCAAATGGCAGCCTTTCGGCCGGAAGTACTATGAATTGTTAGATGAACGGGGAATAGCATGCAGTATTTAGATGTGATTTCCGTCAATATCTGGAATGTGGTGATCTCCCTGTGCAACCTTCTGCTGCTGACGTGGATTGTGAAGAAATTCCTCTTCAAGCGCGTCCAGAAGGTGCTGGCGCAGCGCCGGGAAGCCATCGATGCGGACTATGCCCAGGCGCAGACCGCCCGGGAGCAGGCGGAGGAGGATCGGCTGAACTACGCGGCGGCCATGGCGGCCGCCCAGCAGACCTCGGACCAGATCATCGCGGATGCTTCCAGAACCGCGGAATACCGGAGCAATGAGATCATTGGCGAGGCCCGGGAGAAGGCTGCCGATATCCGCCGGCAGGCTGAGGAGGACGCGAAGCTGGAGCGGAAGAAGGCGGAAGCCGATATGCGCCGCGAGATCGCGGACGTGTCCGCTCAGCTGACCGGGAAGCTGCTGGAGCGCGAGATCACCGAGAAGGATCATCGCGCGCTGATTGACTCATTCCTGCAGGAGATCGATCATGACGACAACGAGTAAGGAATACGCTGAGGCGCTGTTTGAGCTGTCCGTATCGGAAAACCAGACCACGGAAACGGCCCAGGGCCTGCGCCTGGTGGAGGAGACGCTGCGGGAGGTGCCGGAATACCGGGCCATGCTCGCGTCCCCGGCCATCAGCAGGGATGTCCGCCTCCAGTCGCTGGAGGACGCCTTCCGCGACCGGGTGCCTGCGGTGCTGATGGGCGTGCTGCGGATGATGGTCTCCCGGGGCCATGTGAACGGGCTGGAGGAAATGATCCGTCACTACGGAGAGCTGGCCCGGGATTTCCGGGGAGAATCCGTCGCCAGGGTTTCCTCCGCCGTCGAGCTGACGGAGGAGGAGAAGGCCGCGCTGCAGGAAAGCCTGGAAAAGCGCTTCGGCCGCAGGGTGGAGCTCCGCTGCGAAGTGGTTCCCGCGCTGCTGGGCGGGGTCCGGGTCGAAATAGACGGAAAAGTGATTGACGGCAGTCTCAGAAATAAGCTGGATCAGATCAAGGAAGTGATGCACGAATGACCTCCAAGGCGGTTGAAATCAGCAGTATTATCAAGGAACAGATCAAGCAGTACGAATCCAGGATCGAGATGAAGGAAAACGGCACCGTCATTACGGTGGGCGACGGGATCGCCACCGTGTACGGGCTGCGCTCCTGCATGGCCAATGAGTTGCTCCGCTTTGACGACGGGAGCTTCGGCGTAGCGCAGAATCTGGAGGAGGAAACGGTTTCCGTCGCCATTCTGTCGGACAAGGACAGCGTGCGCGAGGGCTCCGTGGTATACCGTACCGGAGAGGCGCTGAGCGTGCCGGTGGGCGAGGGCCTGCTGGGCCGCGTGGTGAACGCGCTGGGCGAGCCCATTGACGGAAAGGGACCGGCGGAGACCCGGGAAATCCGCCCGGTGGAATCCCCGGCGCCCGGCATCATTCAGCGCAAGAGCGTGTCCGTTCCGCTGCAGACCGGCATCAAGGCCATCGACTCCATGATCCCGATCGGGCGGGGACAGCGCGAGCTCATCATCGGCGACCGTCAGACCGGCAAGACCACCATCGCGGTGGATACAATCATGAACCAGCGCGGCACGGGCGTCATCTGCATCTATGTCGCCATCGGGCAGAAGCGCACCAGCGTTGTTCAGATTGCCCAGGAGCTGGAAAAGGCCGGCGCCATGCCCTATACGATCATCGTTTCCGCCTCCGCGGCGGAGAGCGCGCCGCTGCAGTATATCGCGCCCTACTCCGGGTGCGCCATGGCGGAATATTTCCGGGCTCAGGGCAAGGACGTGCTGATCATCTACGACGACCTGTCCAAGCACGCGGTGGCATACCGCGCGCTGAGCCTGCTGATTCGCCGGCCTCCGGGACGGGAAGCCTATCCGGGCGACGTGTTCTATCTGCATTCCCGGCTGCTGGAGCGCGCCGCGTGCGTGGCGCCGGAGTACGGCGGAGGCTCCATCACGGCGCTGCCGATCATTGAAACCCAGGCGGGCGATGTTTCCGCCTATATTCCCACCAACGTGATTTCCATCACCGACGGGCAGATCTTCCTGGAGACGGAGCTGTTCCACAGCGGCATCCGGCCCGCCATCAACCCGGGTATCTCCGTCAGCCGCGTGGGCGGCGCGGCGCAGATCAAGGGCATGAAAAAGGTGGCCGGCGAGCTGAAGCTGCTCTACGCGCAGTACCGCGAGCTGCAGGCCTTTGCTCAGTTCGGCAGCGATCTGGACGCGGACACGAAGTCCCGCCTGGCGCTGGGCGAGCGCATTGTGGAGGTGCTCAAGCAGAAGCGCTCCTCTCCGGTGCGCGTGGGCTGCCAGGTGGCGATCGTCTACGCGGTGATCAACGGCTATCTCAATGAGGTCGCTCCCGCGGAGGTGGCGTCCTGGCAGAACGATCTGTTCGAATATCTCGAATCGCGCTACGGCAGCCTGCTGGAGCGGATTGAAGCCGGGCAGTGGGATGACGCGGATGTGCAGGAAATGCAGGCGGCGCTGAAGGGATTCCGGAGGTAAGCCATGGGAGCAGATATTAAATCTCTGCGGAACCGGATCCGGTCGGTGGACTCCACCCTGCACCTGACCAAGGCGATGGGCCTGGTGGCCTCCTCCAAAATCCGTCGGGCTACGCGGAACATGAATCAGTCCCGGGAGTACGCCTCGGCGCTGGAGGATCTCGTGGCGGTTCTCAGCGCTTCTCCGGAATGCGCCCGTTCCCCGTATATGCAGGCGAAGGGGCAGGGAACCCGCCTGATCGTCATCGCGGGGGACCGGGGGCTCGCGGGCGGGTACAACGCCAACGTCTTCCGTCTGGCGGCCACGGTGCCGGAGGCGGAGGTGATTCCGCTGGGCAAGCGCGCCTGCGAGCGGTACGGCCACAGCGTCCTTTCCTCGGAGCATTTTTCCGGCGCGGACGCGAAGCGCTGGGCGGATGAGCAGTGCAGGGATTTCCTGGAGGGCCGGTTCGAGCGGCTGGGGATCCTCTACACCCGGTACAAATCCATGATGAGCCAGGAGGCGACGCTGCTGTGGGTGCTTCCGCTGGAGAAGACGGAGAAGCACGGAGGCGCGGAGCCGGTGTTTGAGCCCGACGAAGGAACGGTTCTGAACGCCGCGGTGCCGACCTATCTGAGCGGCGTGCTGACGGCCTGCGTGCGGGAAAGCTTCGCCAGCGAGGTGGCGGCCCGGCGCATGGCCATGGATTCCGCCGGCAAGAACGCGCAGGAAATGATTGACCGGCTGCAGCTGCAGTATAACCGCGCAAGGCAGAACACCATCACGCAGGAAATTACCGAAATTGTGGCCGGAAGTGGCCTGTAATGCCTTCGGAAGAGGGCTGACATCACCCAGATAAAGGGGGAACAGGGATTTGGAAAAGCTTTTAACAGGAGAGGTTGTCCAGGTCATGGGCCCGGTTGTGGACGTTCGGTTCGGGGATGACCACCTGCCCGCCATCTATAACGCCCTGACGCTGCCGATCGGGGATCGGACGCTGACCGTTGAGGTGGCGCAGCACATCGGAGACAACACCGTGCGCTGCATTGCCATGGGCTCCACGGACGGCCTGCAGCGGGGGGTGACCGTGACCGATACCGGCAAGGGCATTTCGGTTCCTGTCGGCCGGGAAACCCTCGGACGGATTTTCAACGTGCTGGGCGAAGTGGTGGACGACGGTCCCGAGGTGGAAACCAAGGAAAGATGGGATATCCATCGTCCCGCGCCCGCCTACGAGGAGCTGTCCACCTCCACGGAAATCCTGGAGACCGGCATCAAGGTCATTGACCTGATCTGCCCCTACGCCAAGGGCGGCAAGATCGGCATGTTCGGCGGCGCCGGCGTGGGCAAGACGGTCATGATCATGGAGCTGATCAACAATATTGCCAAGCAGCATGGCGGCCTTTCCGTTTTCACCGGCGTGGGCGAGCGCACCCGGGAGGGCAATGACCTCTACTTCGAAATGAAGGAATCGGGCGTGCTGGCCAACACGACGCTGGTCTACGGCCAGATGAACGAGCCGCCGGGAGCGCGTATGCGCGTGGGCCTGGCCGGGCTGACCATGGCGGAATATTTCCGCGATGAGGAAAACCAGGACGTGCTGCTGTTCATCGATAACATCTTCCGTTTCACCCAGGCGGGCAGCGAGGTATCCGCGCTGCTGGGCCGCGTGCCCTCGGCCGTGGGTTATCAGCCGACGCTGGCGACGGAAATGGGCATGCTGCAGGAGCGCATCACCTCCACCCACAAGGGCTCCATCACCTCCGTGCAGGCGGTGTATGTGCCTGCCGACGACCTGACGGACCCCGCTCCGGCGACCACCTTCGCGCATCTGGACGCGACGACGGTGCTTTCCCGCGCCATCGCTTCCCAGGGCATCTATCCCGCCGTGGATCCGCTGGATTCCACCAGCCGCATCCTCAGCGCGGACGTGCTGGGCGAGGAGCACTACCGCATCGCGCGGGAGGTGCAGCGGATTCTGCAGCGCTACAATGAGCTGATGGACATCATTGCCATCATGGGCATGGACGAGCTGGCCGAGGAGGATAAGCTGCTGGTATCCCGGGCGCGCAAAATCCAGCGCTTCCTGTCCCAGCCCCTGTTCGTTTCCGAAAAATTCACCGGGATTCCCGGTGTGTATGTGCCGGTGAATGAAACGCTGCGGGGCTTCCGGGAGATCATCGAGGGCAAGCATGACGATCTGCCGGAAAGCGCGTTCCTGTATGTGGGCACCATCGATGAGGCGGTGGCCAAGGCAAAGCGAGGCGGTCAGGCGTGAAAACCTATCCGCTTGTGATTTCTTCCCCGGACGGTGATCTGTTCCGGGGGGACGCGCAGATGCTGATTCTGCGCGGGACGGAAGGCGATCTGGCCGTGATGGCCGGACATGTTCCCTTCGTGACGGCGGTGAAGCAGGGGGCCTGCACGCTGGTCGGCGCTGAGGGAGAACGCCGGGAGGGGACCATTGAGGAAGGCATACTGACCGTCGATGCGGAGAAGGTCACCGTGCTGACCTCGGGCCTCCAATGGCGGGAATGATCTTTTACCAGGCTGGGATACCGGCCTGGTTTTTCTTTTTTTGCCGGCACATCGGGAAAATACCTCATTTTGGGCAATTTCAGGCCAAATTCGGCAGGAATTGGTTGACTGGCCGGAGGAAGACTGCTATACTGACAATAGCTGGAAGTGTATCCAAAGCTTGTTCAATGCTGCACAGACGCATCGCTTTTTCATTTCTTTCGGCGGATGCGAAACAGAACAGATCAGTCAACTGAATCAATGGACGGACCGGAGAAGAGAAGGAGGGAAACCTGTATGAAGGGAAGGCAGTGGATTGCGCTGCTGCTCTCGCTGGTCATGCTGCTGAGCATGACGGTGAATGCCGGCGCTGCGACATTACTCCCCACGGAAGGACAGGAGGAGGTCTGGTACGAATGGGACATGAACAGGCCTGCCACCTGCACGGAGGACGGCGAAGAAATCCGGGTCAGCAGCCAGGGTAACACTCAGACCCGTTCCATCCCGGCCACCGGGCACAGCTGGGGCGGATGGACGACGACGCAGGCCGCCACCTGCACCGGGGAGGGGGTCCAGACCCGGACCTGCTCCACGTGCGGCGCGACGGAAACGCAATCGATTCCGGCCACGGGGCACAACTGGAGCGGATGGTCCGTGAGCCGGGCGGCGAACTGCAGATACGACGGCGAGGAAACCCGGACCTGTTCCGGGTGCGGGGCCACGGAGTCCCGAACCGTTCCCGCCACCGGCAACCACTTCTGGGGAGAGTGGAAAACCACCCGGGAGCCCACCTGCACCCAGAGCGGCGTGCAGAAGAGGACCTGCTCCGTCTGCGGTGAGGAGGACGTGTTCTTCCCCGCGCCGGACGCGAGCCGGCATGTCTGGGGCGACTGGGTCACGGTCCGCGCGGCGACCTGCACGGCGGACGGGGAGCAGACCCGGACCTGTACCCTGTGCGGCGCTACGGAAACGAAGGCCCTGCCGGCCAGCGGCGCGCATCAGTGGGGTGGCTGGGTGATCACCCAGGCTGCCACCTGCGTGCGCGACGGTCAGCAGACCCGGACCTGCGGCGTGTGCGGAACGACGGAAACGCAGACGATTCAGGCCTCGGGACAGCATACCTGGGGCAACTGGAAAACGACCGTGCGGGCGACCTGCGCGACAGAGGGGGAGCATGTGCGAACCTGCTCCGTGTGCGGGACCGTGGAGTCGGAGATGATCAAAAGGCTTCCGCACAGCTGGGGCGAGTGGACCGTGCTGAAGGAAGCCACCTGCAGCGAGGAGGGGGAGAGAAGCCGCGTCTGCTCCGCCTGCCAGACGGAAGAAAAGGAAACGCTGGAAAAGCTGCCCCATACCATGAGCGAGTGGGCGGTGACGCTGGAAGCCACCTGCGCGGCGCCGGGGGAGGAAACCTCGGTCTGCCAGGTCTGCGGATATGAAGAGAAGAGAAGCATCGACGCCCTGCCCCACACCTTCGGGGAGTGGACCGTGGCGCAGGAACCGACCTGCGTGACGGAAGGCACGGAGGTGCGCACCTGCCAGGTGTGCGGCTTTGCCGAGGATCGGGAGCTGGCGCTGATTCCCCATGCCTTCGGGGACTGGACCGTGACGCAGGAGCCGACCTGCCAGGCCGAGGGGCAGGAGGCCAGGATCTGTTCCATGTGCGGTCTGCAGGATCCCCGGCCGCTGCCGGTCATTGATCATATATTCAGTGAATGGGTCGAAATTCAGCCATGGACGGACTGGTCCATCGGCATCCGGGAGCGCCGGTGCGTGATGTGCGGTGAGCTTCAGCACGAGGAAAACGAGCCCGCAGGCATCCTGAAGCAGGGAGACGAGAACGAAGGGGTCAAGGAGCTGCAGGAGGCGCTGCGGGACGCGGGCTACAACCCCGGCTGGCCGGACGGATATTTTGACCAGCAGGTGGTGGACGCCGTGAAGGATCTGGAGGATGATCTGAATAAGAATCCGGACGGAATCGGCTGGCCCGGCATTCTTCCGCAGCTGCGGGGCGGACCGATCACACCCATGCTCAAGATTGAGGCGAAGCAGATTTCTCCGGATAAGCTCTATCAGGAGGGTGAAATCGTCACCTTCGAGCTGACCGTGACGAACACCAGCTCGATGGATGTGACAGCCTTTACCTTCTATGAAAAAACCTACAGTGCGGGGGGCAGCGCGGAAGCCCTTTCCTGGTGCGCCCGCGGCGGCGGAGAAATGATTCCTGCCGGGGAGAGCGTGACCCTGCCCACTGTGGACTATACCGTGTTCGCTGAGGACTGCGAGGCCGGCGAGAAATTCTTCACCTGGTATGCCTCCGGGATGGCTGGAGAAAAGCCAGCGTATTCCCTTGAGGCCACCGCGTCGGTCCTGACCGATATAGGGCCGGCGATCACGCTGATCAGCGAGGGCGATCAGGTCGGAAAGTTTGAAAAGGGCACGCCGATTCCGATTGAAATGATGCTGACCAACAGCTCCAGCGTGCCGCTGGATCTGGACTTCCTGACAGCCTATTCCCCGGAGGATACGGTGTCGGATGAGCCCTGGATGAAGGAGCCCCTCGCCCCGGGCGAAACCTATCACTTTACCTTTACGACAGCATGGTGGGGTTCTTCGGGAACCGAGTGGGAGCATCGCTATGTGCAGGCGGCCGCCACGGATCCGGCGACCGGAAAACAGGCGCTCGACGTCTGCCTGGTGTTCCTCGTGCAGCAGGCGGAGGGGCCTTCCCTCGTCATTCTGGCTCACGACCATACGGGCATCGGCGGCATTCCCGGAGAAACGGTGGAGGCCCGGTTCGATGTCGTCAACAACGGAACCGAGGATCTGAAGCTGAACAACTGGTACGGGACCTACGGGGATGAGGACATCTTCGGTCCTGAGACATACGGCGGGATTCCCTTCCCCGCGGGGGAAAGCTTCGAGGCGACCTATCTGGTCGGAATCCGGTCGGAGGACATTCCGAACGCCGCGATCCACCGCACGCTGACGATCGAAGCGGAGGGTGCGGAGAGCGGAACGCCCGTGAAGGATGATGAGAACTTTACGCTCTGGCTGAAAAACCAGGCGGAGCTGACACTGGTCATGACGCAGACGTCTGAGGCGAAGACAATCTATACGCCCATTGACGCATCGGGCAATCTGGGACTCATCAGCTACAGCGGCTTCGTGAAGAACACGGGGGCTGTCCCTGTGAAGTTCAGCGAGCTGAGGGGCTATGTGTATCCGGATACGGAAGCCTCCATTCCGATCTATAACTTCGGCGGAGACATTGAGCTCCAGCCGGACGAGCAGCAGCCGTTCTCCTTCAGCTGGCCCTTTGCGCTGGGGAACATCATTCCCGGAACGGCTTCCGAGACCGTCGACGGAATCATTGATGCCGATTTCATCGTCATCGGCAAGGATGAGACCTCCGGCATGGGATATTTCTCTTCCAATGTGGTGCATTTCTCCTATCCGGTCTCGAAGGACAGCTACTCCTGGACACCGCCCTCCCCGGAGACGGCGGGCATCGGAGACGGCGAAGAGGAGCAGGGATCGCATCTGCTGGCGTTCAAGACCGTTACCCCGGCAGAGCTCTACGTCGTACCCAATTACATTTATCAGCGTAACGAAAAGGTCACCTTTACGGTGGAACTGTTCAACATCTCCGATGAACCGGTCTATGATGTGGAGATTGAGGATGTCATGAGCAACGGCCTCACGCTTCCGGGCGGCACGAATACGCATATGACGCCGGAGGCCGGCTCGATGAAATATCCGATCGACTATACCATCTCGGATACGGATGTGGATAACGGAGAACTGACGGATCAGGCGACCGTGCACTACAAGGATGCCAGCGGCAAGGCCTATTTCGTCAAATCGGATGAGGTTTCAATGCTGGTTTCGGATGTTGAAGTGCCGGAGGGAACCCCCTCCTCGGATGTAAGCCTGCTCAAAAAAGTGACCAGCACAGGCGTCTTCCATGATCATGGACTTGGCCTTTATCTGATCAATTCCCAGGTATCCTACAGCATCGTGGTGACCAACGAGAGCGATCACACCCTGACGAACATCCAGGTGTTCGATCCCATGGGAGGAGGCCTGCTGAAGACCATCGCGTCCCTGGAACCGAAGCAGAAGGAGGAAGTCACCTTCCAGTACACGGTTCAGGAAAGCGATCTGGGCAAGCCCTTGCTGATCAATATCGCCAGCGCCGCCTGGGTGGACCATGGCTTTGCCCATTACGCGAAATCCAATCCCGCCATGGTCGGCATGATCGGCGAGCTGTTCGGGGGGGATCTTTCGATCACCAAAACGGTGACCTCGGACTCGATTGATCCGCTTGGATATGTGCAGGGTGAGACGGTGAAATACCAGGTTTCCGTCCTGAACGTTGGAACGGAAAACCTGTACGGCGTCACCGTGACGGATCCTCTGAGAAAGGACAATCCGGAGCTGGGAACGGTGGATGTCCTGGTGCCGGGCGTGCCGGAGGTCTTCACCTTTGAATATGAGGTGACACCGGACGATGTGGATCGGACCTACATCATCAACCAGGCTTTCGCGATCGGCTATACGAGCGAGGAAAAGAACGACAAAACTCCGAAGCAGGCGGTTTCAATCCCGGTACAGGTAAGCACCCTGGAGAATCCGCCGACGCCTCCGGAAAAGCTGACGGACCTGATCAAGGTGACGAAGACGGTGACGAATCTGCCGCCCCGGGGGTTCTTCCTCGAGGATGAGGTGATTCTTTTCGAAATCACGGCGGAGAACACGATGGACGAGGATCTGGCGTATATCGAGATCTTCGATGGCCTGACCGGCGGGGTGGTGCTCAGCCTGCCTTCCCTGGCCGCCCATACCGCAACACCCCCGGTGACTGTACCCTATACCGTGACCAGCCTGGACGCGGGCAACCTCATGGTGATCAACTCCGCGACGGCCAGCGGCATGCTGGCGGATGGCACCTGGGTGGGCGGATACTGCGGACCGGTTGAGGTGCCTACCGGCAAGGAGCCCGATCCGGAAAAGCAGCCCGGTCTGACGGTGATCAAGTCGGCTGCGCCGCCCGCGAATGGTTCCTTCTATACGGAAGGGGAGCCCATCCACTATCAGGTGACCATCATCAACTCCGGCAATGTCGTGATCGATGATGTGATCGTCTATGATCCCATGAGCGGAAACTTTGGAGATGAGATCGGCTCCGAGATGGGGCTGAATCCCAGCGACAGCCGAACCTATTCCTTTGACCATATCATCACGAGTGCCGAGGCCGTTCTGCCGGAGCTCTGGAACCAGGCCTATGCGGTCTACGTGCCGCAGGACATGGGGAAGGACATCGCTTATTCCAACATCGTGCGCTGCCCGATCGGCAAGGAGGAACCGCCGACGGAGCCGCCGACGGAGGAACCTCCGACGGAAGCTCCGCCGACCGGGGAACCGCCGACTGAGGAACCGCCGACTGAGGAACCGCCGACGGATGTTCCGCCGACAGATGTTCCGCCGACGGATGTTCCGCCGACGGATGTCCCGCCGACCGAACCCGGCCCGGAGGCACCCGGCACGGAGGTACCTGTCACAGAGGCGCCCGCTCCGGAGGCTCCTCCCACGGAAGCTCCCGCGACGGAGGGCCCGCTGTCGAACCCGCGGACGGCCGCGCCGGCGACGGAACGGGTGACGGAACAGGCACCTGCCCAGCCGACGGAGGCACCGGAAGCGCAGGATTCCTGCGTGCGGACGCTGGTGCAGTACAGCGGCGGCATACGGCTTTACACCCTGGACTACTGCACGGAGCACGCGCAGGTGCAGGCGGAGGCGGATGCGCTGCTGGCTGCCGCATCGACGCAGGAGGAGCGCGTGGCAGCCTGGACGCAGATCACCGACCTCTGGCGCGAGGCGGTGAACGCGGAGTATCAGGAGCTGACGGCCCTGCTCGGAGCGGAGCGGATTGCCGAGGTAACCATGGAACGGGCCCAGTTCTACCTCCAGCTGGACGGCCGCAGAGCTGCGCTGGAAGCGCTCCATCCGGATCAGGAGGAGGACAATCAGCGCAGGCTGGCGGAAATGCTGAAGAACAAGTGCGTGGAGATGTGCTACGAGCGGCACAACGCGCCGGCGGAACGGGTCGACAGCCTGCTCCACGGCGTGGCGGAGCCGCCGCTGGGCGAAAACCTGGTGGCGGGCCTGTGCGCACGGAGCGTCACGGAGACCGACACCGGGCTGACCTGCCTGGAGGGTGTCTGCGATCAGCACCGGATGGCGGAATGCGCCATGGAAGCGCTGGCCTCCACTCCGGATCTGGAGCAGCGGATGGACGCCTGGTCTTACGTGAGAAGCATGTGGGTCACGGAGCTCAACAGCCTGGCGAACGAACGCTACTTCGCCGCGGCGGAGGAG
>CAMNCR010000217.1 GCA_946534455.1 uncultured Clostridia bacterium
GCGGTCACCAGGTTGGAAATGCCCAGCGCGGAGCCGATGAGGCTCAGGGCGGTGATCAGGATCATCAGCAGCCTGGTTTTATCCAGGATGTTTCCCTCGCTTTCCGCTACTTTGCGCACGGCGCTGGCGACGGAGCCGGTGATGACCTCCTGGATCTGATAGCAGATTGCGCTGACATAGGCGGTGCAGTACCAGGTTTCATAATCCCGGGAGGACAGGGCGGCCGGATTGCGGGCCGCCCGGCGGGCCAGCTCGTTGTCGGGCGTCGTCAGCGCGGAAACCTCGATGGAGGCTACCTTGTTTTCGCGGTCCGTCAGCGCCTGCACCAGGTCCAGCGTTGCATAGATCTGCTCGTCCTCGTCGCCGCCCGCGTCGTAGATTCCCGCGATGGTCACGTCCTTTTCCCCCTGGGAGGCGGCAATGCGCACGGTATCACCCGCATGCCAGCCCATTCTCTGGGCCAGCAGCGCACCTGCCATGATTTCCGACGCTGCGCCGGCATCCTTTTCATCCAGCCAGCGGCCCTCGGAAACATCCCACCAGGAGCGCATCCCCACCACGCCCGCGTCCAGGCTCTCGCCGGTGGGCAGGTCCAGGTGGTGGTTGAACCAGGTGCCCGTCATTTTGGCAGCGCTGCCGTCGGGCAGGGTCACCTGGCTGTCCAGGAAAGGCGCGAAGTCCACGATGTTGAAGGCCCAGAAAATGGTTTTCAGCTTGCCCAGCTCATCCTCGCGCAGATAAGCCACGTTCAGCTGCTCTCCGCCTCCAACGTCATAAATGTCGGCGAGCAGCGAGGAATCCTTGGGCTTGACGGTAATGTTGGCCCCGTAATTCTTCAGTTCCTTGTTGACCTTTTCCTCCACGCCCAGCACCACGTTCAGCATCCCCGTCGCCAGGGACGCGCCTAAAACGATGGTCAGTGCAATCAGCAGCATTTTGCCTTTCTGGTGAAAGAGCACGCCGCGGATCATGTGAAACAGCATGGCGAACTCCCTCCTTATCTGAATTCTTTTTCGCCCGCGATGATATCGCTCAGCTTGAATACGAGCTTGCCGTCCTTCACCTCATAGGGCATGGGGATCGGATTGCAGCCTCCCTTGAAGCCGATGGTGTTGATGTTCATCACCACGTCGCAGCGCTTGCAGATGACCTGGCCGCCGCGTTCGAAATATCCAGCGTTGCCGCAGACCTCGCAGGCGTCCAGACCCACGCCGAAGGACGCGGAGCCCGGTTTTTTCACCACGATCCAGCGGACGTTGATGTTCTTCTCCGTCCTGTATTCAAAACGATGCAGATGCCCGTCGCTGACTGCCTCCATCGGCACCAGCACGACGCCGGCTTCCTCATCCACGGTATACGTCTCCGGTGCGGACAGCTCCACCTGTTTGGTGTCGTTGGTCTTGACCACTGTCAGCATCACCGCGCAGAGTGCGACGCAGAGCAGAACGCCCACGGCCATCCGCCGCCAATGCCGGTTGCGGGCCTTCAGCTTGCGCAGCTGGGCCGGGTTATCGTAGGGCTCCCTGATGACCATTCCCTGCCTGAAAAGCAGGTGGGCCAGCAGCGCGGCGGTCACCGCCACGATCCACATGAAGAGCATGGAATGGTTTGCGGTGAACATCATCCAGCCGCCGATCCACCCGTGGGACGCATCCGTGTATTCCACAGGCCATTTCAGCCACTTCGCCCGGTTCACCCAGGGAACGAAAAAACGGCCGAAGCAATATGCGGCAAAGGAAAGCAGGCCGGTGTTCATCGCAAGGGGCACCAGGCCGTAGCGCTTTATATACAGCGCGCAGCGGGAAAGCAGGCGCGAATATACGAACAGCAGGATCAGCGCGCCCAGCCAGCCAGCCATGCGCACCATATAGTACGAGGAAAAATAGCCCTGACCCATGGTATTGAAGCTGAACGGATACAGCAGCACCCCGGGCAGGGAATAAAAGATCAGCGTGGCGGACAGGAGGGAGCCTGCAGCGCAGAGGATCACGGTTCCCGCGGACAGGCCAGAGTTCTCCTTCCGTCCGCACAGGGCGGTCAGCAGCAGAACGATCAGGGTCAGCGCCAGGATCACCGCGTAAATATAATGATTCCAGTGGCTGGAGATAATGAGCCTGGTGTTGAACTTCACGGCGGCCAGCGCGACGGAAGCGATCACGCCGGCGCCCAGGGCGATCCCGTGAACCTTTTTTCCTTTTTCGCCGAGCAGGCGGATCAGCGTCACATGCATGAGCGTGGTCAGGGTGACAGCCAGAAACAGATCCTGGGTCACCATCCAGAGATACTTAAACACGTCAGAACCCCCGAAAAATCATTGTCTGTAAACACACGTAATGCTGGCGTCTCCTCCCCCGCGGAGAAGGCGCCAGCATGCAGATGGGATGATTCCCGAATTCAGCTTACCATTCCTTGACGAACTTCCAGCCGGTCCAGGTGACGGTCAGAGGCTCGGTCCAGAATTCCTTGGCTTCAACGCCGGTTTCAGCGTCCACGTGGAGCAGATAGCCGTTCTCAGCAGGGCTCTTGATGGTCAGGGTCACCGTGTACTCGCCTTCGGGCAGCGCGATGTTGTTGCCGTAATGCGGGCCATCGGAAGCGGCCATAGGCATCATGGAGCCGGAGGAGACTTCCTTGCCTTCCAGATCCTTGATCACGTAATCAATGCTCAGGTAGGGCACCCAGCTGTCCACGGGGAAGCCGTAGGGGTTCTCGTTGGCGGTCAGGTCCACTTCAATATGCAGGTCGGAGCCTTCCTTGGGGGTTGCGTTCTCAGCGGGAGCCATGTCCACGGGCTGGAAGTAAACCATCGCCATGGTCATGAAGCCAACTTCCTGCTCGCCTTCAACGCCCAGTTCGTATTCATCGAAGCCAGCTTCCTCGGCAAGCGAGAAGGCGGACATGCTCATCAGCATCATGGCAGCCAGCAGCAGGGCAAAAAACTTTTTCATGGTGAATTCCTCCTACATTGTGTTCGTTGTATATCCTTCGCGGACTGCGCGGGGCTATGCCGCGGGGGTATCATGATTTGGCATACTGTGCCTTCAGGGCATCCATTTTGCCCCGATAATGGGCAATCAGGAAGGTAACCAGCAGGATGATGGACAGGATCAGCTGCGGCAGCAGCGTTTCCAGCCAGGGATAAATGCCGAAGATCTGGATGACATCGTTTTCCGGCACGCCGGGCACGCGAAGCGTCAGGTCAAACACGTTGCCCTCCGCCAGCTCCTTGATACCGCTGCCCAGGAACGACACGCACATGACCGCCATCAGGATGGAGGTGGCCGTGAAGAACACCTTGATGGGCAGCTTGATGGACAGCTTGGTGATGGCCAGATAGATGAACACCAGCAGGACGCAGCCCGCGCCGAAGCCGGCCCACACCATGCCCGGATTGCCCTCCGAAAGCATGGGCTGATAGAACAGCACCACCTCCGCGCCTTCACGGAAAACGGACAGGAACGCGGTGAACGCCAGCGCGAATGAACTCCCCTGCTCCACAGAGCTTTGCACCTTGCCGTCGATATAGCGGCTCCAGGAGGCGGCCTCCGCCTTGGAGATCATCCAGTTGCTCACGTAGAACAGCACGCAGACCGCGATCAGCGCCGTGATGCCCTCGATGATCTCCTGGGCCAGGCCGGCTCCCACGAAGGCCTGCTTCGCCCAGGCCAGAACGGCGGCGGCGATAAAGCTGGCGATCACACCTGCGACGGCGCCGATGTACACGTTTTTCAGGCTCTTGCCGTTGCCGCTCTTGGTCAGGTAGGCAATGATGGCGGCGATCACCAGGATCGCTTCCAGTCCTTCACGAACGATAATTCCGAACGCACCCAGGAACGTGAGCAGACGCGGATCGGACTGCGCGGTCTCCTCCTGCGCCTCAGCCTGGGATGCGTCCGCCTCCGCGGCCAGCGCGGCGCCGGCCTCCTGTTCCTGGACATCCAGGGCCCTGGCCTGCTTGAGGATCAGGTTCTTGGCGCCATCGGTGGTGGTGCGGTATTTGTTCTTCTGGTATTTGGTCCCACCGTTCGCCGCCAGCGTCCGCAGTTCGCTGAAATACTGATCCATTTTCTGGCGTTCCTTCAGGCTCAGATCGGTATAGACCCTGTGGCTCAGGCCGGACTCCTCATAGATGGAATAGAAGGCAGTGTTCAGGTTGTCCAGCGCGGCCTCAAAGTCCTTGTCCAGATAACCCATGTAGGCGGTGTCCAGCCCTTCCTTCACCAGCGTCGCCGCCTCGTACCAGCTGGCGTATTTCTGCGCTGCGTTGGGATCGGCGGAATATTCGGGATAGGGATCCGCAGAAACCAGTTCGCCCCGTTTGTAAAACTTGGTTTCGCTCTGCACGCCGCCCTGCATGGCGGCCAGCTTGTTGCCGTCCTCCCGGATCATGTCCTTCAGCTTCTGCAGCGCGCTGCGGACTGACACAATGGTCTCCTGATCCGTGTTTTCCTTTTTAACAGCAGCCTTGCAGGCGGAGAACTGCATTTCCACGGCGTTTTTGCGGTTGCCGGAAACGTAGCTCATGGTCTGCCGCTCAAAGCCCGTGGTTTCATACACCCGGAAATAGGCGTTGCTCACGTTGTCGTAGGCTGCTTTCGCGTCGCCGTCCAGATAGCTTTCAAAAGCAGCATCCAGAAATTTGTCAATATTGTCTGCCGCGTCTGCCCAGCGCGTAGAAGCCGCTTCCTCACCAACTGCTCCCAGGGGCAGCGTCAGCATCAGAATCATCAGGCCGCACAGCAGATTTGCGGCGAGCCTCGCCATCTTCATTCTGTAGCCTCCATTCTTCCCTGCTTCATGATTGAGAAGCAGGCAGCCGTTAGTCAAATCTAACGCAGCCGATATGATAGCACATCCATTTCAGCTTCGCTATCCTGATATTGACCTGTTTGAAAGCCGGATTGTTCAATATTGACTTTTTCGGGAAAACTCGTGCGTGAAAAGTTAGATTGTGTTAACATATATGTTGGTTAGCTGCTTTTAACCTCAATTCGGCTGCCCATGACGAAAGGATGACATCGCTTGAGAACGAAACAGGACAGCAGCGCAGCGCTGTCAGCCGCCGCGCAGGACTATATCGGCGCGCACATCACCGAAAAGTATTCTCTGGAAAAAATGGCGAAAGCCCTGTTTGTGAACGGCAGCTATCTGACCCGCGTTTTCAGACACCATACGGGCATGACGCCGCTGACTTATCACCACCGGCTGCGCTGCGCGAAGGCCAAAGAGCTGCTGGAGTGCTCGGCGCTCACGGTCTCCGAGATCGGGGAAGCCGTCGGCTATGTGTCATCCTCCCACTTCGCGCATATATTCCGAAAGCTGGAGGGATGTACCCCCAGCGAGTTTCAGAAGAACCATAAAGCCAGAGCGGAAGAAGGGACAGAATGAGGGGCAGGGCAGCGGATCGCTATCTTTATGCCGTTCAGATCCTGAAGGAGCGCTACCTCTGCGTGCGGTCGGTGGATCTGGCGCACTATCTGGGCATCACCAAGGCTTCCGTCAGCGCCTTCATCCGGCAGATGCGGGAGGAGGGCCTGATCGAGGTAGAGTCCGACGGCAACCTGCTGCTGACCGCGGAGGGACAGCGGCGGGCACGGCAGCTGGGTGAGCGTATCGAGTTCTTCCGCCGGCTGCTGACCGAAGCGGGCGTCCCTTCCGAGGTGGCCCTGCGGGACGCCATCGCCTTCAGCTGGAAGATGAGCGAAGATTCCTTCGAGGCGTTCCGCACCCTGAAAAAGGAATGAACAGGAATGGAGAGACTGCCCGCCGGGATTTCCATCTTGCCAAATCGGCGGATTTGGGATATCATGCTGGTGTTAGCACGGACTAACCGTCCGTTGGGCTGCGTCTCTGCAGGACGTGTGTCCTGACATGCTGCGATCCATGCTTCCCCTGGCTTCAGGTCAGCCGGTCAGGCTGATGTTCGGGGCGGACGGGAGCATCCGAAGGAATTGCAGAGATACCAGGATCGATATCGACAGGCGGCAGCAGGCGGCGCTGCGGGCCTGGTCATCCGGAGAGAAAGAAGGCACTGGTTATGTCGAAGAAGGATTCCCAGTTTCAGAAGCGGGTCATGAGCCTGATGTTCCGGGGCAAGGAGATCTTCAAGCCCCTGAACACCGGATGGATCGACGACCATGTTGCCTGCGTCCGGGAGTGGATCGCCAATATCTTCTTCTACACCCGGAACGGCACGACCCTCATGATCGACGCAGGCTACAACTATGACCGGCTGCGGGAGAAAATGGGCTGGCTGGACATCGACCCGGCTTCCATCCGGCACATCCTGGTCACCCATCAGGACACCGACCACGTGGGCGCGCTGGAGCGGGACAGCGAAGGGCTGTTCCGGCAGGCGACCATCTATCTCAGCGAGGTCGAGAACCGCTACCTGACGGGTGAGGTGCGCCGGAGGGTGACCTTCCACCTGTATAAGCTGCCCATGGTGGTGACCGACAATCCCCGGACGCTGCTAAAGGACGGGCAGGTGCTCGATATCGATGGCATCCGGGTGGAATGCCTGCTGGTGCCGGGTCACACCTGGGGCCACATGGTCTACCTGATCGACAATGCGTATCTCTTCACCGGGGATACGCTCTGGTTCGGCGCGGACGGCGGGTACAGCTTCATCAACGGACTGGCAGAGGATATCGAGCTGTCGAAGCGCTCCCTGGCCGCGCTGGAGCAGACCCTGCGGGAGCGGAAGCTCTCCCCCAGGATCATCACCGGACACACCGGCTGGACGGACAACCTGGATTTCGCCTTTGCCCACCGGGATCAGGTCTGCAACGGCTTCAAAAAGCAGAAGCCCCATGACCCCAAAGCGCCCTGGGACGGATATGTGGAGACGGACGATACGGAGGAACAGGCCCGCACGGTCCGCCTGGCCAAACAGGATGAGAGCATCTGGCGCAGCACTTCAGGGAGGCGCATTCCATGAACAGAAAAGAGAGGAACATGATCAAAACCATCGTATCTGTGGACGGCATGGCCTGCGGCATGTGCGAGGCGCACATCAACGACGCTATCCGCGCAGCCTTCCCCGTCCAAAAGGTCACCTCCTCGCGCGCAAGGAAGGAAACGGTCATTCTCTCCTTAAGCCGCCTTGATCCGGAGGCGGTAAAGCAGGCCATCAAAGACGCGGGCTACACGCCCCTCTCCGTAACAGAGGAAGCGTTTGAGAAAACAGGCCTCTTCCATTGGGACAGGGCATAAAATGACGTGACAGCTGAGCCGCTCAGCATTTCGATTTTCCTCCGCTGGGCGGCACTTCTTAAATCCATAAGTTAGTTATGTCTAACGAAAAACAGGGAGGTAGCTATGTCTGAAGAAATTGTGATCCGCTGCTGCGCCCCGACCCTGGCGGCCATCAAGACCGGGAGCCTGTTCAGCTGCGCCTTTGAAAGCAGGCAGGAGATGACGGAAAGTCTCAGGGCCATCAATCGCTGTCTGCTGCAAAAAGGCGTCACGGCGCTGCCGCTCAGGTACCAGAGCGGAAAAGCGCTGGTCTACCTCTGCCGCATGAACATGCTGGAGGCCGATCTGCGGGATCCGCTGGCGGAAGCGATCCTGCGGGAAAACGGGTATCCGGAGGGCTCGCCGATCCGGAAAATCGCCTGTCTGATCCGCCGGCTGCGGAAGTTCGATACCTTTCCCCATGAAATTGGCCTGTTTCTCGGCTATCCGCCGGCGGACGTGCGGGGCTTCATGGAGGGGAAAGCCTGCAAATGCACCGGCCTGTGGAAGGTGTTCGAAAGCGACGAGGCGGAAGCGCAGCGGTATTTTGCCCGCTGCAGGCATTGCACCAGCGCCTTTCTGCAGCGCTGCCGCGAAGGATGGAGCCTGTCCAGGCTGACGATTCAGCCGAGGCAGTTTTCATACAAAACAATTTCCCATGAAAGGAAGGAATCAGCATGAACAAACTGGCAGTGCTCTACTGGAGCGGCACAGGGAACACCCAAACCATGGCGGAGGCCGTCGCGGAGGGAGCCAAAGAGGCCGGAGCGGACGTAAGTCTGCTGACCTGCGCGGAGGTGAAAGACATTTCCGCCTTTGACGCTGTGGCGCTGGGCTGCCCCGCCATGGGCGCGGAGGAGCTGGAGGACTCGGAATTCCTGCCGATGCTGGAGAGCATCGAACCGACGCTGCCCGGGAAGAAGGTGGCCCTGTTCGGCTCCTACGGCTGGGGCGACGGCGAATGGATGCGTACCTGGGAAGCGCGCTGCGAGGAAAAGGGCATCACCCTCTCTGCAGCGAGCGTGATGGCCAACGAAGCCCCGGATGACGACGCCACAGCTGCCTGCAGGGCCCTGGGCGCGGAATTGGTGAAGTAAGGAGGATCATTCCATGAAGAAGCTTTTTCTGTTTGTGATGGCACTGTGCCTGGCGCTGTCCATGAGCGTGGCGCTGGCGG